>JAIPFP010000218.1 GCA_021736575.1 Pirellula sp.
GGCACTCCACTGGATTCCCGCCTGCGCGGGAACGACTTACTGGCGTGGCTCATGGGGCAGGCAAGGCTCATGCGGCCATCGAGAAAACCTTTGTCGCTGCAACGCTTTCCGATGCGATTTGGCTGGGAAGACAATGGGTCGTTCTTTTCGTCGATTGAGATCGGGCTGAGGTAGTCACCCATCAAGAAGCAGCGTCGATTTGTGCGGGCCATAGTATGGACCGCGACGATTTCCGATGGATCAAAGATTTCCGCCCGAGACAATCTTGCCATGATTCACTCCGTCGATAAAGCCGAAGAAAGATATCGACAATCAAAATAGGGAATCCAAACCCGATTTGCAACTACCCACCCGAAAACATGCTGTGTCCCTTTTGCTTTTACTCTTTTGTTATACTTAAAGAGATTCGACGTGTACGGCTCGAAATGTTTGCCGTGATTGGCCATGATCCGGCCGGGATCGTCAACTATTTCGCATCTATCCAGAAACGACTTGCGAGCAGAATCGTGAATCTCGCAGATCAGGGACCGAAGGGACGAACAAAGGACCAAGAGATCGATGGCAACTCAAACAAATGATTCCAATGGCCGCATCACGCGACTTGATCCACGGGCAAGTCTTGCCTCGCTCAACGCCCACATGTGGTTTCTGGGATGCGGCTTTGGATGTGCAACCGGACTTAGCCTGCTAAGCTCATTGATTGCGGTTTGGCCAAATCGTTTGCTTTCGATTGCGATTCCAGCACTGATGATTGCGCTGATACACATATCGATCATTTCCGTCTTTTGGGTTTACCGATTTGAGTTACACCGTCGTACGGCAATGATGGCTTCAATGATTGCAAGTTCATTACTAACGGTTGCGCTCGCAATGATAATGGCTTCCGGAGGGATGAAATCGTCACCGCTATACGGACTGGCTTTCATGCAACTAGTTTTGGCGTTTTTCCACCCAGCAACTCTCGAATCGACCAGGAAGTCAGAATAACAATCCAATGCGATAGACACGAAGAACGTGGCAATCCGACCTAGGTCGGTCGTGGCCCCCAGGTAGGTGGCCAAAGCATTAAACGCGGCTAGAATGTGAGCTGTGCCGTTCGCATTTTTTTACGGCAAAGAATCCTTACGCGGAGATGCATGATGTTGACTTCTCGCCCTTCAATTTTTGCTGCTTTCATTCTCCTCTTGGTTGGATTCGCTACCAATGCTGCCAACGCGCAGGACAAGAAAGCGCAAGCGACCATCAAACTGCTAATCCCCGAGCTCCCGACCAAGACCTTCTTGAAGGTTGACGGAAAAGATTTCGATGTTGCGGCAACGAAGGATGGTGATCGAATGTTCATCACGCCACAACTGGAACCCGGCACGACGACCAAGTACAAAATCGAGGCAAAGATTGTTCCCAACAATTACACAGAAATCTTTCGTATTCGAAATGTTGTTGTTAAGGCTGGCGAGGAATTGACCGTAGACCTTACCAAGAAGGACGGAAAGATCAAGGATGACGTCCGTGTCAGGTGGGTACCGACCCCCGAGAGCGTTGTTAGGGATATGTGCGAGTTGGCAAAAATCGGCAAGGAAGACATCGTCATGGACCCAGGTTGCGGCGACGCGATCATGATCATCACGGCCGTTCGCGATTATAAGGCTATGAAGGGTAAAGGGACTGACATCGACCAAGACAGGGTCAAAGAATCTCAGAAAAGCGTCGAGATGGCAGGCCTAAAGGACAAGATCACGATCAAAGAAGGGAACGCGCTCAAGCTGACCGCGGAAGACCTAGGCGACGTCACGGTACTCATGCTCTACATGGGAAATGAACTTAACAGTCGCCTGCGACCTCTGATCTGGGAACACATGAAGCCAGGTTCTCGCATCGTCTCACATCGATTTATTATGGACGACTGGAAGCCGGACAAAACCATTAAAGTTACCCACGAGGATGAATTCGAGGAAAGCGTAGAAGAATTTACTCTGCATGTTTGGTCCGTGACGGGCAAAGAAAAAATGGGCATCTACCCAAAGATCGATCCCGAGACAATTGACGAATAGTGCGTTACATCTATTTGCACGGATTGCAAGTTTTGTTGCACTGTGCAATCTAGTTACCAAGCTCTGCGGCTCTGCCTGGTAACTCAATGCAAGCGAGGCTCCGCTTCGCCGAAATGCTTCCTTAGTTTGTGAACTCGGGAGGCAGGAGCCTCCACACCCATGCGTTCCCAGGCAGAGCCTGGGAACGAGTAGTCTCCTGTGCGACGTTCATTCCAATCAGTGGCACTAGTGCTAACCATCCCGATGGGCTGATCATGGTCTCTCACTCGATGAGGGGCAACGCATCCTTTGGGCGATCGCCAAACTCAGCGAGCAACCGTTTGATTTCAAGCGGATCGTCTGACTGCCAGGCAATCTGATCATAGACATTGGGCCTCAGGCCTTCGTCAAGTACTTCGGATACCACCAACGTCATTACGCGATCGGAAGGCGTTTCACGCATCTTCTGTCCACCTTTGACGTCGCCATAAAATGAACCATCCATCCACCCTCGTGACGTAAGGTGGTATTCATAGCGTTCTTTACTCAATCCCATGGAAGACTCCAGACAAAAATAGAGTTAAATTTGGACGACTCGAATTCTTTGCTCGATCAGGTTTCTAGCTCGGTCAGGTTTCTCGCTCGGTCAGGTTTCTCGCTCGATCATCATCGCAACCGCTTCGCCACCTCCTAAGCACAATGTTGCAATGCCCCGTTCCTGTTTGCTTTCAATCAGACTGTGTATCAATGAAACGAGAACACGGGTGCCGCTACATCCTAGTGGATGTCCCATTGCGATGGCTCCACCTCGAATATTGACATGATTCGCATCCAAATGCAAATCCCGGATGCAAGCCAAAGTCTGTGCCGCGAACGCTTCATTTATTTCAAACAAATCGACATCGGAAACGGACTTGTTTGTCTTCCGAAGAAGTTGCTGGACAGCCCCGACGGGTGCGGTAAAAATCCGTTGGTGGTCGCCCGCAAAATGGCAATGACCAACAATGCGAAACGACCAATCCGTCTTCACGCTTCGAAGGGTCTTTTCGTCTACGACAACGACCGCTGCTCCGCCATCGCTGAGTGTGGAAGCGTTCCCGGCCGTCACCGAGACTTGATATCCCGCCGAATCATTGCCACCCACAAGCGGCGAAAGAAATACAGGCTTCAAATTCCCGAGTGAAGCCATACTGGTGTCAGGCCGAGGTCCTTCGTCAACGGATCGCACCACCGGTTTCTTTGCCTCTACCACCGTTACGGGCACGATCTCTGCCGACATCGCACCCGCAGCCGATATCGCCAAGCGGTGACTTCGCACCGCCCATTCATCTTGCTCTTCTCGAGTAATCGTTTCCACTTTGGCCACCCATTCGGCGATGCAACCCATCGCGAATCCCAATTGAGCACATCGAAGGCCATCTAAATCAATTGAGTCCATCAATGGCTGATCGCCATATTTCCAACCCGAACGACCATGCCTTAACAGGTGCGGAGCTTGGCTCATGCTCTCCATTCCACCTGCAACCACTCTTCGATATTCGCCCGCTCGAATCGCCATGTCCGCTAACATGACCGAAACCAATCCGGACCCGCAGACTTTATTGACGGTCATCGCACCTACCGTTGTGGGCAAGCCTGCTCGATGGCTTGCCTGCCTCGCAGGTGCTTGGCCCGATCCTGCCTGGATGACTTGGCCCATGATAACTTGATCGATGGAGTTCGGATCCAAGCTTGCACGTCGGACTGCCTCTGCAATCGCTTGACCTCCTAGCTCAACTGCGCTCAACGACGAAAGACCGCCGAGGTATTTTCCGATCGGAGTTCGACAACCAGAGATCAAATAGGACGAAGTCATGGTCTCCCCCAACAACAAGATTCGTGTTTGGCTAGTTTCGCGACCAACTCATCATACCGTACAATCGCTTATCCGGGCCGCTGGGCCTGAGTCGACTTCCCGGCGACCGAAGCACACCGAAACAGACCGTTGCCAGAGTCGCGGCGCTTCCGCTTCCGGCAACTTGGCGGTCAGAACTTAGGAGATATGTTGGACCAAAAATTACCGAATCTGCAATCTCGATCGAAGGAATCTCACAAAGGGTCTTTCGGCCACGCACTGATGATTGGAGGTGCGAGGGGGATGGGCGGCGCGATTGCTATCGCAGGAATGGCATGCCTTCGATCAGGTGCAGGTTTGGTTACTTTAGCCGTTCCCGCAACGAGCTTAGACCTCGTCGCGTCGTTTCATCCGTGCTACATGACCGTTCCGCTGGCTTGCGATGATTCTGGGCGGCTGCTGAGGTCATCGTTGCAGCAACTCGTCTCTCCGCTCGAAAAAGCAACCTGTGTAGCGATCGGTCCAGGATTAGGCAGAAGCGCGGACTCGGACGCAGTTGTCGAAACTATTTTCAAAACGTTTAACAAAAACGTGATTTTCGACGCGGACGCTCTCAATGCGATAAGCGATTCGGAACCATGGCTGCGGCTCCGAGCGGATCGTTCGTCTCTCGCTCATGGGTCGACCGGTTCGGAGGTGACGAATCGTATCCTGACTCCTCATCCTGGAGAATGGCAACGTCTCAGTGGAGTGTTAGCTCAGGACCGCGAGGGGCAAAAATCGATCGCCGACGAAATTGCAGGTCACACCAAGTCGGTGATCCTTCTCAAAGGCCATCGAACGTATATCACCGATGGCAGTCGATCGTTTGAAAACGAAACTGGGAACGCAAGTATGGCTGCAGGGGGCAATGGTGATTGTTTAACTGGAATCATCGCTGCACTCGTTTGTCAGGGAATGTCCTGTTTAGATGCCGCTCGATTGGGCGCGCACTTGCATGGCTTGGCAGGCGACATTGCACATCAAGCATTAGAGACTCCAAGCACGCTTGCGACGGACCTGATCCAGTACATTCCGAAGGCCTTTCGCACTCTTCCACAACGTTAAGGATCGGGACCTTAGTCCCAATCGGCTCTCGGGCTGCCGCTCGTCTAATTTCCGCGTCGCGATCAAATGCATTGAACGTTACTTTCATGGTCTCGCCCATTCAAATGGCTCCAAACAGAGTAGAGCGATTGTCCTCAATCGCTTCGGCCTGGCATTGATTGGTAGAATCGCCTTAGATCGTTCGGACGCTGACTACGTTAGGCGGACTCGCAGTACCAAACGATTGAGGACAATCGTTTTACTCTGTAGGACCGGCAATAAGCGGACACAGGAAATCGCCGGGATAAACCGGATTGGAGTTGGGAATGAAAGAGTCCCACAGAGAAGATTTAGCCAATCACTTTGGCCTCGAGTTGTACGCCGATGGCGATAACGTCATGGGTGTAGTCACAACAGAGTGTTACGCAGGCAATATATTGAGCTCCGTTCCTCACCCATACGGAGTGCCGAAACTGTCTGTGTTGCGGGAAGGTAAAATGTGCCAATGCGTTATTGGCAAACGATGGAATGGCTCGGCGGAGTCGAAGAACCTGAGCATGCGTAATGCGGATTAAATCAGCTGTCTCAATCGAGGACAAGGGAGGATAGAGTTCCTGGGACTTTGGTGGACGGCACATGGAATGTACCTACTACTTTGCCTTTTGTTGGCCTCGGTACTTGTACCTATTTCAGTTGGGAGCAGTTAACCCATTCTTCGATCGACAAACCCGTGAATATGAACGTCGTTGTCCAGACATTCGATTTGAACATTGCTTAGCTGTGCAGCTTGCTCCATGAGCGCCTTTCCGACTCCGTCGACAGGTCGCATCGCATTGTGGCCACCGACAATCTTGGGGGCGATAAAGCAATGGACTTCATCGATCAATGCTCCATCAAAGGCACTTCCAAGCAGCGTGCTGCCCCCCTCCAGCAACACGTTGGTAAAGCGGCGATTCCCGAGCTCTTTCAATACAAAGCCGAGCGATTGATTCTCCGCTTCCTCCGGTACGACCAGTATCTCGCAACCTGCATCTTTGAGCTTGTTCACGTTGTCCTGCGGAGCGAATCGACTAACGGCTATCAGAAGAGGCCCGCTCCCCACGCTTTGAACAAGCTTTGAGTCGGGCGAAAGCCGGCACTGTCGATCCAAAACAACACGTGAGGCGATTCTCAACGGCGCCTCGTTTGGTTCAAGCCTTGCAGTCAAAAGTGGGTCATCCGCCAATGCGGTTCCGATTCCGACTAGAACGGCATCCACTCGAGACCGGATTCGATGAACGACGCGTCTCGACATTTCATTGCTAATCCATTTTGAGTCGCCGTCCCGTGTCGCCAAGGCTCCATCAAGTGTCATGGCCCACTTGGCAATCACCCAGGGCATCTTTTCCGAGAGCAACTTTAAATAGGGTGCGTTCAAGTGCTTGGCTTGCGTCTCCAAGACTCCCACGTCGACGTCGATTGAATTCTCGCGCATCAACGCGATTCCGCGTCCCGAGACGGCTGGGAAGGGATCCGACATTGCAATCACAACTCGCTTGGGTTGATGGCGCACGAGCAGATCAACGCAAGGAGGGGTTTTGCCGAAATGACTGCATGGTTCCAGTGTGACGTAAACCGTCGACTGGCGGAGTCGATTCGGGTCGCATCTTGAAATCGCGTTCACTTCTGCATGCGGTCCACCAAAGTTGCTGTGGTGCCCTGACGCAATGAGTTCATTATTCTCAACGATCACGCAGCCGACCATCGGATTGGGCTCGACGCGACCCCTGCCTCGGCTGGCAAGCTCGAGAGCGAGGCCCATCCAGTAGCGGTCGCGTTTTTCCATTCAACAGTTCTTCATTCAATCGCATGTGGACTAAGTTGCACGACGCTCCGCCGTCGTGATTCATGCGACGCGGAGCGTCGCACAACTAATAGCGAACGCAAAAACTAAGGCTTGACGACGCGTTAGTCTTGCCCAGGGATCCATAGTTTGCTGCCACCGCCGGATCCGCCTCCGGCACTTTGTTGAGGTTCGTCAGATTGTCCTGGTGTCCAAAGTCCTGACGAGGCTGCTTGGCTGGACGCCACTTCGCCACCTCGTGCACGCATAGCTTGTTGTTGACGCATCATCGCCATTTGCATGAATTGCAACAAGACCGGGTCGTTGGGGTTTTCACGCAGCGATTGTTCCAGAAACTGGCGGGACTCTGTGTTCCGGCCCAACATATTCAACACTTCGACACGTTCCAGAACCGCATTACCAATCGGCACTTCGAGTTGCTTGCCGAGCTCAACGATGCGTTTCAGCAACTTCTCCGCATCATTCGGATCGGTGACTGTTCGGGTCCTGAGATTGAGCTGGGTGTATTCCGCCGAAACTTTGAATTCCTCCGGCCATTGCATTTGCTCGCTGCGTTGTGCCAGGCTGTCAAAGATTGAAGTAACACCTCGCGAGAGGGCGGATTGCATCAACTGGATTAGGCTGTTTGGATCGATATCGCTGAGATCGGTCCAGAAATAGCTTGCTCCGCCAACGAAATCCAAAACATCTTGCGAAGAGGACAACTTGGGCACTTGCAGATTGAGTTGCTGATGCAGTTGCTTGAACTGATCGTCGGTTAGGCTCGAGGTACTTGAACCTTGCCAATGCAAAAGGAGAGCTGCAAGCTTTATCTTCAAGGAAGCATCGCCGGCTGCTTCGCGAGGGGTTTTGCCGGACAGGCATTCCTGCGGGTAGTCAAGAAATCCGTCGAGCACTAATTGTCGCGTCGCATCGTTGAGAGCCGACCGGCGTTCTGGTGCGACTTGCTTGCGAAGCATGACCGATGCCGTTACTTGTGACAAATACGATGATGGGAGCTTTTCCAACAAGACGCGATTGAGCGAACCGACATCGAGTTCCTTCTTGATCCTTTCCAGAATCATGCGGCGAGAGCCGATGGGTGGTTCAAGCGAAATCAATCGAGCCGGCTTATCGGTTTGTTTACCGTAATACGCGAGCCAGCTACCGCTTCGCGATGCCTCTAGCTCGGCAAACTGCTCTTGCAAAACGGGTTCGACACAGACGAACGCTAGTTTTGGTGGAACCTCTTCGTCGAGCAACGCTTCCAGCATGCCTTTCAGTTGATCAACTGCGATGGGTATCAGATTCTTGTTCGCGGTCAGTCGTTGTTCAAATTCACTGTCTTCGATGGTGTACTGACAAAGCTCTTCGGAAACGGAAACGCCGGAGATTTTTGGAGCGAGTTCGTATGCCAGGGCTTGGTAGTAAATGCGTTGCGGTTCGGGCAGCGATGCAATGGCCGCTATTTTGCCAGCGGTTGAACCACCGGACTCAACATCGGTCAACATCAGTTGGCAATAGAGCAACGACTGGAGAATAGGAGCCTGAAGTCCGAATTCTCGCTGCATCGATTCGAGCTTGGTTTTTGCCGACGTGATTCGATACGCGGACACAAGAGCGTTCGCTTCTGCCAAACGCTCTGCATACGGAGCATCGTCGTATTCAATCGGGGACGGCAACGACTCGCGTGACAGAGTATTTGCATTGGTTTGCGAAGTCAGTGAATCGTACGCACCGGAAGCGACTTTCACCATGTCGCCCCCCATGTCCAGCAACATTTCGCAGTGAAGGATCGCGGGCAAAATCATGCCGCGTTGCCCCATCGCTTCCATCAGGTTGAGCGCTACGGTTGCTGTCATCGGCGGCAACGCTTCGGTCGCGTCCGCGATCGCCTGAAGCATCAGGGTTGCGGCCTCTTCGGTGTTGCCGCGCACGACAGCCACCAAGGAGCGATATAGTTTTGCTAGTGGATTGTCCGGTTGAAGCCTAATAAACTTGGCGGTGGTCTCCTCCAAAGCTTCCAACTCATTGAGTTGCAGAAGCAGTTCGGATTTCATGGCCAATAGCCAAGGTTCCGACGGGAGCGTCTTGAGATTGGTATTAATGCGATCCAGAGCGGCGACATTCTGTTCGCCTACGATCATGCGGTGGATGACCTGCATTTCCTGGAAATGTTCATTGCACTTGCAGAATTTAATTTTCTTGCCGTTGCCGCATGGGCAGAAACTGTATTGGTCCAGACTCATTAGCAAACCGATTCAAATTGTTCGTAAGGTACAAAAAACGCGAGTTGGCTCACTTGGCCAACGGGCTTTGCGGTTGGGCATCCTGTTAAGTCGCTGCGGCGACAACCCGTGTGTTGACTCGGTAAGTTTAGCAATGTTTTCGAAAACTGCACATCGGTTTGATTCGGGCGGCGCCAAGTCTGTTCAATTTGTTACCGATGACGTCAACCGAGCAGAGGAAGAGCAATTGCAGAAATTGCTTGCATTTTTGAATGATCCTTAACTCCTGGTGCCGATTCGATCCCAGAAGCGATGTCAATTCCGTCGGGTTGTGCCGTCTGAATCGCTTGGGAAATATTCTCCGACTTAAGGCCACCGGCAAGCAATATTGGTACACGGCGAAACTCGATCGGCCTTGGGAAAAGCAAATCCCAGCGGGCGGTTCGACCGGTTCCTCCTCGCTGGACCGGATCGTAACTGTCTACCAACAGGCCTAACAATCGCGGATGTCGTGCGGTTGTCCATCGTTCCACATTCATTCGGTCTTCTTCGAGACCACGCCATGCAACGGCCTTGATAAAGGCAATAGATTGCAAGGCGCGGAAACAAGCGGCCTCATTCATCCAGTCTGGGCTTTCGTCGCCGTGCAACTGGACGCAATCCAGCGGACACTCGGCCACGATTTCAGCGACCTCACTTGGAGAGGCATTGACAAAAACCCCAACAAGAGTGGCTCGATGAGCGACGAGAGAACTCCATTTACGAGCAACCGTTGGTTGAACGTAGCGAGGACTGGCTGGATAAAAATTTAATCCAATCGCGTCTGCACCACAATCGATGGCCGCTACTACGTCATCTGCCCGGGTCAAGCCACAGAACTTGAGTTTGGGAAAACGAATGTCAGCGACCATCGAGTTGTCAGCAATCTAGCAAGAGTCAATTTGGCATTAACGGCGAGCGGCAGACTAAAAACTATCAATGATCACCCGATACGTAAGTGAGGGACCTGCAAAATTGTCCCTCGCTTACGCTTCGGGTTGGGATACTGCATCCCGCCGCTCGCCTTAACGGAAGCAAGGGAGTTGATTGTTTGCCGTTACGATCGTTAATTAGACACTAAAAATAATCCACCGCGATGATATGGCCGACAATTAGCCATACTCCAACGAACAAGCAACCAAACACGGTATTCAAAAACTCGACCGACATCGTTCGCGACCTCTCTGAAAAAGTGAGAAACCGCCATCCATAGTGTTCGTCTAGACCACCTCTAGCCGTTCGCCTTCGTGCGAGCGAGTCTTATCGACTCAACTTAAATCAAAGTTGAAAAGAATTTTGGATACCCATTCTTTTTGCCTAGTCAGTAGAACTCGACCTTGCTCATCAGGACCGCTTCTCCCCTCAGCAACACGCGTTGGCCCTGGACTTCGAGCTCGACTGTTCCCCCCCGCTGGCTTGCTTGGTAGGCCGTAAAAACAGTTTTTCCGAGTCGCTCCTGCCAATAAGGACCGAGAGCGCAATGAGCCGAACCGGTAACGGGATCTTCGTTGACACCTACGGCCGGTGCAAAGAATCGAGATACGAAATCGAAATTCGGCGAATCGCTTTTTGCAGTTGCGATCACGCCCCGCACGGGAAATTTACCAAGCTCAATCAGATTCACTGCAAGTCCTCGAAGCAATGTCTCGCTTGGGAGTTCTACCAAATAGTCCATCGATGTATGGAAAAGTTCAATGGGTTTCCAACCCAGCGCAAGTTCGAAGTTCAACGGAATCGAGCATGGCTTTGCGTCCAGCGCTGGGAAATCCATTTCGATCCAATTTTCTCGCCTACGACATGTTAACCATCCGCTTCGCGTGTGGAAGCGAACGGTTTCCTCTGGCGACGTTCGTCCTGTAAACCACATTGCGAATGCAGATGCGAGAGTCGCATGGCCGCACAGGTCAACTTCAATTGTGGGAGTAAACCAACGTAGCGAATATCCGTCGTCAATGGGGCAGACGAATGCGGTTTCCGCCAGATTCATTTCTCTGGCTACGTTTTTCATCCATGCTTCGTTTGCCGGTTTTTCGAGCAAACAAACGGCGGCCGGGTTGC
>JAIPFP010000015.1 GCA_021736575.1 Pirellula sp.
GTTGGTTGAGTTGTCCCTGAGGTCCGATAAGTTGAGCACGCATTTCTGACAAGGCCAGAGTTTGATCCTCTTGTGTCGCAGTCCGTAGCACCCCTTCTGGTGAAATACTGACTCCACCCACGACTCGAATACCGCCGAATAACCCTTGAGCACGAACGGAAGAAGTCAATGGACTCGCGGATAGGATGCCGGTTGCAACGATCAAGCCGATCGATAGTTTCAGTCGGGCACAGCGCACCGCCATTCCACGCAAACTCAAACCTCGAAAACACATAATCGAAACTCCGGAAGAAATAGGTGACAAATTTTTCTGATGAGGAACAATGAAAAGATGGAAGGATCTATCCATTTCAACGCTATCTTATTGTGGCACGAGTCGACCCTGTTTTGCCAGCTCGAAGCCCACAAATTCCCAAAATACTCCTCTTCTAGAGTAATTTCAGTAGCCAATTGATGCAACCAAACAATTCGTCGGCATACCTCATTATTCGGCAAGGATACCGTTGGACGGACGTTTTTCGCCTGGAATCGGGCCGTCCCTTGATCATCGGACGGGCTTCGTCCAACGAAATCCCAGTTGCGGATGAGCGATCGAGTCGTCGGCACGCCGAGATTTTTTTTGAAGAAGGTTCTTGGAAAGTTCGCGATTTGGGCTCTCGGAATGGCACTTACGTCGACGGACAGCGAATTTCGGAGGCAAAATCGCTGGTTGCGGGCAACCAAATCACGGTGGCCGCGTGTCGACTCACGTTCGCTTATTCGCTCGATGAGGTCGTCCCGCCACTCGAATTAGATGAAACGGCGCCGCAGACCACTCAGCACACTCAAGGTGAAATTCCAGCCATCACCTACCGACAGTCCAAATCGTCCATTCTGGATCCTGCGTCACACCAGTTGGACATCAAGTCCCCCAGTAATTCCGTCCCAGTGCCCCACCGTGCTTTCCCAGCCATTGCCACCGAGCTATTGCAATTGGCCTTTGACGTCGCACGCGAACCCAATATTCAATCCGCCTGCGAGCTAGCTTTAAATCGACTCATGCAATCCACCGGTTGCAAAACAGGAGGGGTTCTCAAACTGGAACCGTCCTCCGACGAAAAAGATACGACGAAGACTAATCCGATCGGTCCACCAAGCTGCATTGTGCTGGCGGCACTTCAGCGCAACGGCAAAGCCTACCATCCAGTCGCCGATCCGCTTGTTGCGAATGTACTCCGGGATAACACGGCCATCTTGGCGCACAACGTTCATGCCGACTCGCATCTCGTCGGCGGACAACCTGCCAGTTCGAACGCAATGTCGTCGCAAGCCAGCCATGTGTTAACGACTACGAGTGTGATCGTTGCACCGATGCGTATCGGTGAGCAAACGATTGGCATGATTCACTTGTATTCGCGCTTTGGTGAACCTGATTTAACTCCGGAGCACTTGGAAATTACTTTGGCGGTTGCCGATGTTTTGGCGGTCTCGATCGACAATTTAACGCGTCAGCAAACGCTTGAAGTAAAACTCAAATCGTCGCGCAGCCGTATCGTGGAACTGGAACAACAGCTCGGTCAATCTGCCGAATGGATTGGCCCGTCTGCCGCCCTGCGCCAAGTTCGCGACCAAGCCCAGCGCGTTGGCCCAACCCATGCAACCATCTTGATTCGCGGCGAAAGCGGTGCAGGCAAAGAACTCGTGGCTCGCGCCATCCATGACTTCAGTCAACGTGCAAACGGACCGTTCGTCGCGATCAACTGTGCAGCACTCACGTCAACCTTGCTGGAGAGCGAACTGTTCGGTCATGAGAAAGGTTCCTTCACAGGTGCCGTAGAACGCAAGATCGGAAAATTCGAGCAGGCCAATGGCGGTACGATCATGCTTGATGAACTGGGTGAAATGAGTTTGGAGATTCAGGCCAAATTCTTGCGAGTGCTCGAGGGCAAAGCCTTTGAGCGGGTAGGTGGTAACAAGCCGATCCAAGTGGATGTACGAGTCATCGCTGCAACCAACCGCGATCTCGAACAAGCTGTCCGAGAAGGCCTGTTTCGATCCGACTTGTATTTCCGATTACGAGTCATTGAATTGCGAGTTCCAGCCTTGCGACAACGCACAGATGATATCCTACCGCTAGCAGAATATTTTCTTGCCCAGTTCCGTTCTAAATCTGGGCATGGGCCATCTGGATTCACGGAACAAGCCCAATTGGCTATGCAAAAGTACCACTGGCCTGGCAACGTTCGCGAGTTGCGAAACAGTGTCGAGCGAGCCTACGTGCTGGCGACAGGTACACTCGCAGGCCCAGAGGATTTGGCTCTATCGTATTTGCAAGTTCCAGGCCAGGAGTTGCCAAAGCCTGTCTCGCCAGCGAGCAACACATATCAAGAAAAGACGATCGATGCGTTGGAGCAAGAGCACATCGAAGCCACACTCGAGTACACCAGCGGTCAAAAAAATCGCGCAGCCGCTATCCTGGGGATTGAACGTTCAACGCTCGATCGCAAAATTAAGAGATTTCAAGGTCCCTAGCTACCACCCCTCGCTACCACTGCAAATACTCTTCGAACGACTCGCGAATCAATTCGACGGACGGCGAAACGCCAGTCCAGAAAAAGAAGTCGGCTGCGGCCTGGTTGGCCATCAATTCAACCGGCTCGATGAAGTTGACATTCCTTTGTCTCAAATTCTCTCGCAAGGGTCTCAACTGTTTTTCGGATCCGGATCCAAGAACCAAGCAGCCTGCATTGACGCTCCATGCCAACGCAGCAATCTGACGCAAAGACGTCGTCGATGGAACGCTACTCAAAATCAGAAACTCGACGGGCTTTTCCTTTTGAGAAAAGCGATCCAAAGATTCAACCTGCGGTGGAATTTGGCTACCCATCCCTTCTGTATTCTCGGCCAATCCCGAAGGCTCGATAGCCGCTTCGCCTGCATCCACAACGCGTTCAGAAAACGCATGCGCAGCCAATCGAACTACTTTTGCAATCGTAGGCTCGTTGAGAACAACCACCGATCCCCGATGCGTTTGCACTCCCTCGCTTGGAACCTTGGAGTCGGGCGTTTCCGCGCCGACCAGACTTGGCTCAATACACCTTGCGATGGCCGCACCGAGTGTGTTGTCCCCAAGCCACGAGTTTCCATCGGACCGAGCCACATTGACTCGCCCGAGAGCCAATGCGGACTCTGTCACACTGTCAAGCAACGGGATGGCCTGGGCCTGAAACGGCTCCAAGACTGCAACGCCGTCCAACCCTAACGCCTGGATACCGCGAAATGCGGTTTCGAATTGTTCGACCGCAACTTGTGAAGTGAAGAATCTCCAATCTACTCCCGCTGCTCGAGCGGCACGATACATGACGAACTGCGTCGGATTTCCGGCTACAGGATTTCCAACGCAACATACGTGCGGTTGTAGAACGCGGGTAATACTCATCTAAACTAGAAGACCAGCGACAACGAACCGATGCGACGACGCGTTTCCGCCATCATCCGATCTTCGCCGGCTTCGTCGTTCGCCTCGTACGTGACCGAAAACCTCAAGAAGCTGCCAGCGTCATCCCAGGGAACAGTAACCATCGAATGCTGTGTGATGAAATACTGCGAGGCTTCCTCTGCATTCGCAAACGAAGGACCACCCTTGATACCTTTAGGCGTTTTCGTGTAGAGAAAATAACTGCCTCCAGGGACGTCGCACGTAAACCCGCAATCGCGTAGACAGGCGACCAGCTTCTCAAGTCGGCGACGATACTTGGTATTGATTCGCTTTGGAATATCCGGCGAATCGAGACCTGTGATCGCCGCCCGCTGAACCGCACCGAATTGACCGCTATCGCAGTTGTCTTTCACATCGGAAAACGCTTGGACGATCTTGGCATTTCCGCAGACCCATCCGATTCGCCAGCCGATCATATCAAAGCCCTTGCTCATCGAATGCGCTTCGACACCCACATCCATGGCCCCGGGTGTTTGGAGAAAGCTCAGGGGTTTTCCACGGAAGCTTAACATAATATGAGCGGCATCTTGAACAATCACAAACTTGTGCTTGCGTGCCAACTCGACCATCTCCGCATAGAATTCACTCGTCGCAACTTGGCCGGTCGGACTGTTGGGATAATTGAGGACCAACATCTTCGTGCGTTCCCAAGTTTCATCGGTCACTTGGCTGAAATCCGGATAGAAATGATTCTCAGCCAATAACGGCAATCGATAAACCGTTCCACCGTAATATTTGGTATGCGTGCCAGCCACCGGATACCCGGGTACGGTCATCATGGTGATGTCCCCAGGGTTGATAAAGCATGCAGGCAGCATCGAAAGTGCTGTCTTGCTGCCGATGCAATGATTGATTTGCGTATCCGCATCCAAATCCACTTGAAACTCACGTCGCATAAACCGACTGACGGCCTGCTTATACTCCGTGGGGCCATTGTCCATGTAGCCACGATTTTCAGGCCGATTCACCTCGATAGCCATTTGATCACGAACTTTGATGTCCGCCATCGAATCGTTTTCGCCGATGCCGAAATCGAGCAAGCTTCGATCGGGGAAGTCAGACAGTGCCTTGCGTTTTGCACGCTTGATCTTCTCGAATTTATAGATCTCGTTCCCTTTTCCATACCCAAGTCCACCGATCCGATCGGCGAAGAGTTCTTGGAAATAAGGGTCTTGGCCATTCGTGACAGGCTTGGCAATAGCAGGTGCAGTCGACATTCAATGAGGATTGGTTAGAGTTCGCTTAGCTTGATTTAGTCTCCGCTGAATCCTGTATGATACGCGCGAAACGCAGCGACGCGTAGGACATCAGCGGAAATGGACCTATCTTGGTTCAACCATCGACAGGTAATGGGAGACTCCACTCATTTCGCAGCCGCTTTCAAGAATGAACTATCAAAATCCAGCATGCCTTCCCCGGTCCCGAACGAAATCGACGTCGGCTTGGCAGTGATTCCGTATTTTTCGCAAAACTTGCTGACGATGGGCATTGTTTCCTTTCGGAATTTGTCGCTGCTAAAAAGGGCCAGTGCCTCGTTTGGGTCACCGTAAAAACGGGTCTGAACAACAACCTTTTTCATGTCGTCTAACTGAAGATTTGCAAATTTCTTTCCGATGCCAATCAGCGTATTGTCCATGGTTTCAGGATTCGTCATCCGTTTGTTCATCGCATAAAACGTTTCCGTAATCGCAGCCGCAAAGTCCTTGCCACCTGGTTTCTTGAGCGAATCCGCTCCGATGACGACCATGTCAATGATTTCCTCCGGGATGCTCGACGAATCGAACAGGACTTTCGAATCAGGACGCGTGACCAAAGTCTGCATCACAAATGGATTCCAAACCATGATCGCTTGAATGTTGGCAGCCTTACCTTGGAATGCTTGAGCCGCTTGTTCAGGGTCCATTTGCGCAAATGGGAAATTCTTTGGATCTTTGCCGGCCTTTTCCAAACACCGGTCGAAGCAGAATTGAGAAACGCTCTTTTCCAAACCGTGTGTCGTTTTGCCCGCTAGGCCTTCGACCGAATCGATGCCGGATGCGATGCAAGCGTCTGCACCGTTGGAGGTGGACGTCGGCATGATGGCAACACTTTTCCTGGACGCGGCCGGACCGAGAATGTCAATGTTGGTGATGCATACAGCATCCGCTTGCGAATTGCCGTAAAGGGTAATGCAACTATCGTAGGTTACGAGTTTGAGTTCGATATCGACGTTGTACTTCTTTTCGAGCGAGCCCATTTTGCCCGGTTCGCCATCGATCAAACCCGCATCGCTGGCTACACCAAAAATACTCCAGGAAGGATACTCGCTCCACGCCAGCGAAAACTTCGGCGCAGCAACTGGTTTCGTCGTAGCGACGTCATTGGATTTGGCGGCAGGCTTGGAATCGCATCCAGTTGCGGCGAAGGTTGCCAGCGCAAGCAGCGAAATCCATCGTAAAGGGTTCGTATGTTTCATGATCGTGGGTCAAGCTTCCATTGTTTCGAGGTAAAACCAAGTTTTCGATTTGACAAATTAGATCAGTTCCATCTTAGCTTTTCGAGTCCGTTTCGCACGTTTTACTTAAGTTGCTAGCTTCTTGTACCGGAAACGTTGCGGCTGGTCGTCTTGGATGCCCAGTCGTTCGCGTCGTTGCTGTTCATAAGTTTGGAAATTGCCTTCGCACCAATGAACGTATCCGTCCCCTTCAAAGGCCAAAATGTGCGTGGCAATGCGGTCCAAGAACCATCGATCGTGCGTGATCACAACAACGCATCCGACGAAACTCAATATCGCTTCCTCTAACGCCCTCAGCGTGTCGACGTCCAAGTCGTTCGTCGGTTCGTCGAGCAGTAGGACATTGCAACCTCGTCGCAACAACTTGGCCAAGTGAACTCGATTTCGCTCTCCACCGGACAAATCGCCAACTTTCTTTTCTTGATCCGTTCCTTTGAAATTGAACTTGGAGACGTAAGCCCTCGAATTCATTCGCTTTCCACCCGCTTCTAGAAAATCGAGCCCACCCGAAATTTCTTGATACAGCGTATTGGTGGCGGTCAGCGAATCTCGCGATTGATCCACGTATCCGAGTTCCACGGTCTCGCCAATGCGGAGGATACCGCCGTCCGGCTTGTCTTGGCCTGTGATCATGCGAAAAAGAGTTGTCTTGCCAGCACCGTTTGGACCGATCACTCCCACGATCCCACCCGCAGGCAATCGAAACGTAAGGTTGTCAATGAGAACTCGATCGTTATACGATTTGGTGAGTCCCTCGGCATGGACAACGACCTCGCCTAAGTGCTTGCCTGGCGGAATCTGGATCTCAAGTTCATCCGGTCGCTCCTCGAACTGCTGTGCAGACAATTGTTCGTAAGCGGTGATACGCGCTTTGCTCTTGCTTTGACGAGCTCGGGGGGACATGCGAATCCATTCCAGCTCCTTTTCAAGTGTCTTTTGACGGGCTTGAGATGATTTCTGTTCAATTAGCAACCGCTTTTGTTTTTGCTCAAGCCAGTTCGTGTAGTTTCCCTCGTAGGGATAACCGGAACCGCGGTCGAGCTCCAAGATCCACTGCGCTACATTGTCCAAGAAATAGCGATCGTGCGTTACAGCCACAACCGTGCCCGGATATTTTGCCAAATGCTGCTCGAGCCAGTTTACGGCTTCGGCATCCAAGTGGTTGGTCGGCTCGTCAAGCAAAAGCAAATCGGGTTGCTGAATGAGTAGTTTGCATAACGCCACACGTCGTCGTTCTCCACCGGAAAGTTTCGAAACGTCTGCGTTCCCAGGTGGCAGATTCATGACATCCATCGACTGTTCGATTTGCCGATCGAGTTCCCAAAGATTTTGTGCGTCGATGACGTCTTGCAGTTTCGCCATTTCGTCGCAAAGCTTTTCCATTTGCTTGTCATCGGTTACTTCTCCAAGCAAATTGGAGATCTCATTGAATCGATCGACAATGGCTCGCCGCGGGGCGACCGCTTCCTCAACGTTGCCTTGGACGTCTTTATCCGCGTTGAGATTGGGTTCTTGAGACAGATATCCTGCAACAAATCCGTTGGCCAATCGAGCCGTACCGTCAAAATTCTTGTCGGTACCCGCCATGATCCGCAGCAACGTACTTTTACCCGCACCGTTGGATCCGAGCACTCCGATTTTTGCGCCTGGATAAAAGGCCAACCAAATGTCTTTTAGGACTTCTTTTTGTCCGTGGCGTTTGGTTAGGTTTTCGATTTGATAGATGAATTGTCGACTCATTGTGCGGTTCTATTCCCATTCGATGGTTGCAGGTGGCTTGGAGCTAATGTCGTAGCAGACGCGGTTCACTCCGCGCACTTCGTTGATGATTCGAGTGGATATGCGAGCGAGCAAATCGTACGGCAGATGACTCCAATCCGCCGTCATGAAGTCATCGGTGTTCACGCACCGTACGGCGACTGCTTTCTCGTAGGTACGAGCATCACCCATAACGCCAACACTCTGCGATTCGAGCAACACCGCAAAGGCTTGCGAGGTTTGGCGATACAGATTGGCGTTTTTGATTTCGCTCACCACGATTTCGTCGGCATTCCTTAGGATTTCTAGCTTCTCCGGAGTGATATCTCCCAGGCAACGAACGGCCAAACCAGGACCCGGAAAAGGATGTCGCCAAACCAAATGTTCCGGCAACCCAAGTTCTACTCCTAATTTTCTCACTTCGTCCTTGAACAGATCGCGTAGCGGCTCAATGAGTTCGAATCCAAGTTGTTCCGGTAGACCACCGACGTTGTGATGCAATTTGATCGTGGCGGCTGGACCATCTGCGGCTGCCCCGCTTTCGATCACGTCAGGATAGAGAGTTCCTTGAGCCAAGAACTTTGCGCCGTTGATTTTTTCGGCTTCGGCTTTGAAGCAATCGATAAACGCGTGGCCGATGCGTAGTCGCTTTTCTTGAGGATCTCGAATGCCCGCCAAAGTCGCCAGAAATCGCTCGGTGGCGTCGACGACACGCAAGTCGGCTTTGAAGTGATTTGTGAACTCAGAGATGACTGCCGCTTGTTCGTCTTTACGGAGCAAGCCGTTGTTGATGAGTATACAGGTAAGCTGTGGGCCGATCGCTTTGTAGAGCAATGCCGCGGTCACCGACGAATCAACACCGCCGGAAAGTCCACAGATGACGCGGTCGCTGCCCACCACACTCCGTATTTGCTCAATGGATCGTTGAGCGAAATCGGTTAAGTGCCATTTGCCCTCGCAGCCAGCAATGTTGTAAAGGAAATTGTGAATGAGCGTGCTGCCAAGTGAAGTATGCGAAACTTCCGGATGGAATTGCAGCCCATAAATCGGTAGCGTGTGGTGCTTGACCGCAGCGAATGGACAGGTTGAGGTGGAGGCAAGCAGTTCGAACCCATCGGGAATCGAACGTACTTGATCGCCGTGGCTCATCCAAACGTCGATCTCATGCGGAAATCCGGCGAAGAGTTTTTCCATAGAAGCGATTTGCAAACGCGAACGCCCGAACTCGCGCGACGGAAAGCTCTCGACCGCTCCGCCTAAGGCTTGCGTTGCTAACTGCATTCCATAACAGATACCAAGTATCGGTATTCCTAGTTCGAAAATACGAGGGTCGCACTTGGGTGCTTTGTCTTCGTATACACTAGAGGGACCGCCCGAGAGAACGATGGCGATCGGCTTGCGAGCCAAAATCACGTCGGCTGAAACATCATGGCGAATGATTTCGCAATAAACGTTTTGCTCTCGAATTCGCCGGGCTATCAATTGTGCGAATTGAGAACCGAAATCAAGAACCAAAACGCGCTCGCTCAAAAGATTGTCGGCGACGCTGGACGAAAGGGAGGAGCTTGGTGCTCCGCTAGTAGCCGTTTGCATAAATGAGAACACCGAAAGAGCCAACCCAAGACGGGTTAACTTCATGCCTTGGAAAACGCACCATTGTAGCGTTTTTCAGATGCCATGTAAGGCATAACGCGAATGGCGATATTGAAATCTACCAAGCCCTGTTGTCGGCCTAATTTTGGTAAGATTCACTGCCAAGGCGAATGGCAGAGTCAAAACTACCAACCCTAACCCGATACGTAAGTGAGGGACCTGCGAAATTGTCCCTCGCTTACGCTTCGGGTTGGGATACTGTGATCTGCCGCTCGCCCAAGCTTCCGGTCAACACCCTTACTCAATCCAAAATCGACCCATGAATTGGAACGCTATTCCCGAGGACCAACCTACCCCCTCGCTCATCATTTCGGCCGATATCGCTCGAAAAAATATTCTCTCAATGCAAGAGTATTGCGATCGAAACAGCCTAAAACTCCGGCCGCATACGAAAACGCACAAGTCGATTCACATGGCGAAGGAGCAAATCGCCGCCGGAGCCGTTGGATTGACGGTCGCAAAAGCGGGGGAAGCCGAGGTCATGTCGCAGGCAACCAACGATATCCTGATTGCTTACCCAGCCATCGGAACAAGTCGCCTGAAACGCGTCACGGAGCTTGCAAAAACCAACCAAATAAGCATCGGTATCGACTCCCAGGACGCGGCCGAGATCCTGCAAAATGCGGCTTGGAACGCAGGGGTAAAGCTCGGGATCATGGTCGATGTCGAAGTTGGCTTTCATCGAACCGGTGTACTCGACCCCATTCGTGCCATCGAACTTTGCGAAACTGTTTCGAAACACAATGCGCTCACTCTCAACGGCCTGATGTGCTTTCCTGGCCATATCAAGCCATCCTCGGATGACGCCTCATGGGACGGTTATGCAGCCTCGTTGGAAACGGTAATCGAAGGGCTAAAGGTCAAGGGAATTCACGCGCCAACCATTTCAGGGGGCTCCACTCCCACGGCAAAAATGTCCCATCGAAATCGTTTCCTGAACGAAATCCGTCCCGGCACGTACATCTACAACGACTTAAACGAAGTTCGCTTGGGAGTCTGCGATTGGGATGAATGCGCGGCTCGCGTTTTGGCAACCATCGTCAGCGTTCCCGAACCGAATAAGTTCATTGTGGATGCTGGCAGTAAAACACTCTCGAGCGATCGGAATGCGGGTAACCCCGACGCAGGTTTCGGCTATGTGGTCGACTACCCAACCGCCAAAATCACCCGCCTAAGCGAGGAGCATGGAGAGGTTCTGGTCCCGATGGAACAATTGGATGCGACCAAACGACCCAAAGTGGGTGATCGCGTTTGGATCATCCCCAACCACGTCTGCGTATGCGTCAACCTGCAAAACCATTTTTATCTAATGGATGCAGGGGAACTGATGGCTATGCCGGTCGATGCACGCGGAATGTTGGTCTAGTCTAGTGGCACGGATTGCAAGTTTTGTTTCACTGTGCAATATAATTACCAAGGCAATATAATTACCAGCGCAATCTAGTTACCGGGCTCTGCCTGGTAACTCAATGCAAGCGAGGCTCCGCCTCGCCGAAATGCATCCTTAGTTTGTGAACTCGGGAGGCAGGAGCCTCCACACCAATGCGTTCCCAGGCAGAGCCTGGGAACGAGTAAGGTCCTGTGCGAAGTTAAATGGAGAACAGTTCATTGAAAGTTTCGATCTTAGTCCCCGCATTCAACGAAGAGAAAACGATTGAGCGCGTTTTGAATAAGCTGCTCGCGTTGCCTATTCAAGATCGCGAAATCATCGTGGTGGATGATGGCTCCACCGATGCAACCGGCGAAGTCGTGCAGAGACTTGCTGCGGCGCGGTCCGAGATCAAGTTTTTTCAGCAACCCAAGAATCTAGGCAAGACCTCTGCCGTATCTCGAGCTATTTCCGAAAGCACGGGCGATGTTCTGATCGTGCAAGACGCAGACTTGGAATACGACCCTTTGGAAATACCCGATGTGATTGGCCCCATTCTGGATGGCCATGCGGATGTCGTGTACGGGAGCCGCTTTTTGGTCAAGCGTGCATCGCGGGTACTCTACTACTATCACTATCTGGCCAACAAGTTCTTAACGTGCTTAAGCAACATTCTGACCAATCGAAACATGTCCGATATTGAAACGTGTTACAAAGCCTTTCGACGCGAAGTTATTGTTCCGATTCACCTGTGTAGCCGAGGGTTCGGGATGGAAGTCGAAATCACCGCCATGGTCTGCAAGACGCAAGCACGCACCTATGAGGTTCCCATCTCCTACTACGGAAGAACGTACGAAGAAGGAAAGAAGATAGGGACCTGGGATGGTGTGGCTGCGATTTGGTATATTTTGTACTTCAATTTAATCCACCCGTTTACGCCATCGGGCCGGAAATACATCCAAACAGTGAACAGCTCGCTCGCTAGCCCGGATTATGCACGCGGAAAATAATGGTCCGCCGAAGGGCCCTGGTGGCACTGATTGGAATTAACGTTGCATAGGAAGACGACTCGTTCCCAGGCTCTGCCTGGGAACGTATTGGTGTGGAGGCTCCCGCCTCCTGAGTTCACAAACTACGGATGCATTTCGGCGAGGCGGAGCCTCGCTTGCATTGAGTTACCAGGCAGAGCCTGGTAACTAGATTGCACAGAGATTCGGATCCTACAAATCAAAATCAAACGTGTTGTTGCCAGAGGTTACGTCTCGTATGAGCTCAGAATTGGTGTTGTACTTGGCAGGAATCGGCTCTTTCTGTTTTTCCGCAGCCTTGTAGTCGGAAGCATTTCCAAAAGCGGAATAGCTTGGGTCGTCTGAGCGAACTTCCGCTTGTTTTTTCGACTCGGGCACCGCAACGACAGTTGTAATGGACACCTTGTTTTTTCCGACTTTAGCTCCTTTGACTCCTGCCGAAAACAGTTCATAGATTCCTTCCGAATTCGTAGCGCCGGTTCCGGATGGCCCACCACCTTCGGGGGTAAATGTTACGATCCCATTGGTATAGGGTTTGCCTCCCAGCGTTACCTTACCTTTGACAGGGCCCATGGCGGGTCCCGACGGCCCGCAACCCACAAATGCCACAACGGAGACCAAAATAGATACGCGAACAAAATTCATTTCAATGCTTTCTAAAGGAAAAAAGGACGAGCGGTTAACTTCGAAAGCTTCATCGAAGGGCCGTTCATCCTACTTGTTTGTGTGGACTATTTATCGATTTTCAAACCATTCCCAGGCAACGCCTGGGAACTGGAAATACACGGGATTCGAATTACTGTTCCAGGGCAGAAACTTCTCCTCCGGAACGACTTCCTAATGCTCCCCAAATGCCGTATGGTGAAGGTCGCGTGCCCGGGGTATCGATGTCGTCGATCGCTTGGTTGCCTGCATTAATCGATTGGCTGATAAATTGAACCGACCCGTCCCCCATACCCACGTTTCCGCCACCCGTGTGGTAGCTTGACAGAGCACCCATGTGCTCATTGCCGTCAACGCCACCCCAATGGCAGCTTGGACCATTCGGCGCCATGATGGTAGTGAATCCGCAGAAATAAGGTCTGGCATCCCAAGCTCGACCGCCGGTTGGTCGGAAATCCGCCCGAACAGCACCCGTCAGTTTCCTAGGATTGGCTGGGTTAATTCGAGCCGAACAGGCGGCTGGATTCCAGGCTTGCATGTTCAACGCCACACCACCGCGCACATCGTCGGCACCCCCGCCTGCGACTGCTTCGCCGATCATGACTGTGTTCGAAAGTCCGTCGGTGATACCGCTCAATTTTAGCCAACGATCGATTTGGAAAATCCCTCGATTATCTCGGCCTTGGGCTGGTCTGAAGTGATTTTGGTGGTAGTCATCACCGAGGCAAGCCTTGTAGTTGAGCAACGATGGGCTTTCGCCGCGGTTGGTAGGTGCCGAGTCGGAAGGACACACAAAACTAGGGACCTGGGCTTTCCAGTTTGCATTTTCCCAAGCATTGTTGGCCGTACTCCACGGAGTCGGAAGACCCGGGCCATTCGGACGTGCTTGGGAGCTGATATTGGAACTCAAGGCCGACTGTTCCATATAAGGCAAAAGTGCGAGGGTCCAAGCGTATGGCCATCCAGATCCAGCTCCCAGGCCCGGAGCGGCCGTACCTCCACCGGAATGTCCAAGTGCGGGCAGCACTTTCGTGGCAGACTCATAATTCAACATCGACAAACTGATTTGCTTGATGTTGTTGGTGCACTGCATGCGGCGTGCAGCTTCTCGGGCAGCCTGAACGGCTGGCAATAGTAGACCGACCAAGATCCCAATGATTGCAATAACTACCAACAGCTCGACCAGGGTAAATCCCCGTAACCGACTTCGTCTTAACATAAGTTGCACTCCAAACGGAAACGAAAAAAGAAAAACTAATGGTTAAATTCTAACTGCGCACTAAGTCGGGGTAAAGGGTATCTCTACTCCATAGGGGCCATTTTTCCCAAAGAAAGAAATGGTTTCATTTTTAAAAAATCGTGTCGCCAGGGGCGTTTTCTTTCACCTTTGGGCTCAGTAACGCGTGTGGAACAAGCTAAAACTTCGACTGTTCCGCGAATTTGCAGGTTCGTTCCGGCTGCGGAAGGTTGGCTCGTGCACAATGCTGCAGAAACGTGGTTTTTCAGAGGTTTTTGGCGGGGTAGGCTTCCGGCGCGCCAACATTCATAACCCGATGCGTAACGAACTGTTGGTTTAATGGTATGACGGACTTCCAAGTCCGTCGAATTCCCCCTGGACGGACCTGGAAGTCCGTCGTACCGACCTTACCCAATAACGACTTCACTAAAGCAACAAGCCGTTACGCTTTCGGGTTGGGATACTGCAATCTACGGGTCGCCTCACTCCACTTTCGCTGTCCAAAAAGCAGGGCTCGCCCTACTTCCCCGTTCCTTCTTCGACAAGAATTCTTTGATCGGCCTGACGACTTCCAAACTTCTCTTTCAATCCGCTGGGCCAGGTCACTTCTATTTCGTCAACTGCGGCTTGCGCGCCAAGACCAAACGATAGCACACTTCCAAAGTGGCTTTGATAACCGCGTCCTCGGTGCACCTCGTCCACTAGGTATCGATCGCCAGCACGAAGTTTTACGCGCGCGCCTACACCGTCGCGATTGCTTTTCGTCCCACGCAATGCCAACTGGATCCAATGATTGGATGTTGTGGAATCGTTCCTCAAGATAGTTGGTGCGGCGTTGGAGTTCAAAATCACAACATCAATGTCGCCATCGTTGTCCAAGTCATCGAAACCGGCACCCCGGCTGCTCTCGACAATCCCCATTCCGTTTCCGGCTTCGCTCGAAATGTTCGTGAACTTGCCTTTCCCAGTGTTTCTCAACAAGAAATTGGGGACTTTCAGCGACGTTCTATCGTCCATCAGTTCCACTCGATCAAAATGGCCATTGGCTATGAAGATGTCGCGGTGGCCGTCGTTGTCAAAGTCGATGAAGCCCGTTCCCCAGTTCACATGTGGGTACAAGGAACTTGGGATTTGGGCTTTTCTGGTTGCATCTTCGAACAAACCTCCACCAATGTTTCTGTAGAGAACGGGCATTTCCGATTGGTAGTTGGTGACGAAAAGATCCAGCCGACCATCTCCGTCATAATCCGCGCAGTCGACGCCCATGCTGCCATTGATTTTGCCTTCAAAGTTACTGGCTACTCCGCAAAGCAAACCTACTTCCTCGAACTTCCCTGTTCCATCGTTTTGGAACAGAAGGTTGGGCGAGCCATCCTGAGCAACGAAGATATCGGCGTCGCCATCGTCATCGAAGTCAGCCGAAACCACCCCCATCCCAGGTCCCTTAATCACAGCGATGCCAGACGATTCGCTAATGTCTTCGAACGTGCCATTTCCTTTATTTCGGTAGAGTCGATCCGGTCGTTTTTCATAATACTGGGGACCCGCCATGAGGTATTGGCCTTTGGACAGTACCGGCACGTGATTCTCGTCGGAGAAATCGACGTAGCTGGCTACAAAGAGATCCAACAATCCGTCGCGATCGATATCGAGAAAACACGCACCTGCACCGACGGGATCCTTTCCGCCAACGCCTGCAAACTCGGTGACATTGGTAAATGTCTTGTCGCCATTGTTACGGAACAGGGCATTGGGACCAAAATTGGTTACAAACAAATCTTGATCACCGTCATTGTCATAATCCGCCACAACCGCCCCCAACCCATAGCCGCGAAAAACAAGCCCCGCCTCTTCGGTTACATCTTCGAATCTCATTTGGCCGAGATTACGGTAGAGGGCATGCCTGAGCGTATTGGCCGGTTCCTTGGATCCCTTGAGCGGTGCTCCATTCGTGAAGTAGATGTCTAACAATCCATCGTTGTCGTAGTCGAAAATGGCTAATCCACCCGACATGGCTTCCACAATGTATCCTCGCCCGCTTGCCCCACTGTTATGAATAAACCCGATGCCCGATTGTTGTGTCCCATCGGTCAACTGAATCGAGAAAGGGTTCAATGCGGTCTTGGCCGCATCGGTTTTAGGCTCATCGGTTTTAGGGTCATCACTGCGAGTTTGGCATGCTAGGACAAGAACCAGCAAAATGAAGCCAAGGATCGTTCGATAAGTCCCATTTGACCGCTCGGAGCGTGCCACCCAATGTGCGTGGAAATGTTTACTAATTACGGTATTCATGGCTTTTTCTCTAGTTGTTTGGCCAGCCTAAGTGCTTCCGCTTCGCCAAGTGCGTCCTGTTGTTGTTTGCAAATAGAGGCAAGAAAGCGAAATCCTTCCGCGCTGGGTTGTCTTTCGAGCGATTGCTGAGCATACCATTTGGCCGATTCAAGTCGCCCAGATTCCAAATGCATTTGGGATAGGGCCGCATAAGGTTCGACGGCCTGTGGATAGAGCGCCATAGCAAGTTTCAAATTCGCCTCGGCAGATTCTCGATCCCCCATTTGAGCGCAAACTTTTGCGACGTCGATGTAATCACCGAAGCGGTCGGAGCCCACTTCGATAATGCGCTCTCGAACCAGCCTTTCCTCCGCTAACATTTTCATTTTAAAATAATAGTCCGCCAACGCTCTCAAGCCTGAAGGTTTGGTGGGTTCGAGCGCGATACATCGAGTCAGCAATCGCTCGGTTTGAAGAGTGTCCTTTTGGCGAAAGTAGACCGTTGCGGCTTCCGTAAAGACCGTCGTGGCCGTCTGCTTGATCTCCTTGACGCTCAACGTTTGGTAACGTTCTTGGCCCGATAATTTGTCTTGGCTCTTTAGTTCCGAATAAGTCTTTAAGAATTTCGTACCCTCTTCCCTCTTCCCCTGCCGAACGCACGCATTGCCAAGCCCGACATAGACGGCAGGCGAGCTGGCACCGAATTCCAAGGCTTTACGAAAGCTCGTCTCGGCTTCTTGATTTTTTTCCAGTTCCAACTGGGCTTGCCCAAGGATCAACCAGAGGGACGCAGCCGTGGGGTATTTCTTTAACGCCTTTTCCGTTATCTCGATCGCATCTTCGTATGCACCCAGCCTCGACTTCGCGATACCTAAATGATACGAAATTTCAAAGGATTCAAGTCCTTGATCCACCGCTTGCTGTAGCGTTTTGGCCGCGAATTCATCGCTCCCTTGTTCCATTGCGACGGAGGCGAGATTGACATAGTACATCTCTTGTTTTGGAGCCAGACGGGTGCATTGCTGCCAAAGCTCTTGTGCTTCGGCGTACTTGCGAGTCTGAGCCTTCATCATGGCCACCACATGCAAAGCATCTGGAAGTTTTGGGTATTGTATTTGCAAACTTGTGACCACTTGCTCAAGCTCATCCTCGAGGGACTCGCTCGACACATCCATCGACTCTCGCACCATTCGGATGGTTGGACGCGGTAAAACGGAGGGCTGCTTTTGAGTCGCTGCCGAAGTGGGTTGCGTCTGAACCGGTTGTGCTTGCAGGGTTGTCTTTAACTCCATCAAAGCAGCTTGCGATTCGGCAATATTGACTTGGTTGTCTAACGCAGTGCGAGTCATCAGCAATGCGACAACTGCAGCGCCAATCGCAACGACTGACATCAGCATTGAGATCCAAACAATCGAGCTGCGTCTGGGCAAAGATGAGGGATCAGATGGCTCCAAATTCGGTGACTCCAATTCAAATTTAAGGATTTGTTGATGAGTGGGAATAAGTCGGTAGACGTGGATCATTCGGAGAGATTCTCCGTGCCTGCTGCAACAAGCTATTGAAATTTTCGGCATCCCCTAGCGCTTCGGCCGCAATCGCAGACATCAAAACCCATTCCACGTTTTGCGGTTCGAGTTTTATCGCTTGTGAGGCCAATTGGCGTACCGCAGAAAAATTGCGTTTTGCAAGATTAATACGTGCAAGTTCGCCAAACGGAAAGGGCTCGTCCGGACATGCTTTGGTTGCCTCAACAAGCACCCTTTCGGCTTGGTCGAATCGACCGAGCTGAAACGCCACGCTTGCTAGGTTGACATAGTTCAAAACGTTTTGAGGTTGCAGTTGGAGCAATCGCTCTTGTACTTCCAAGGCATCTTCTATGCGATTTTCGCGACGATAAAGCGAGGACAAATCCATGTAGGTTTCTAAAACGTTAGGACGAATGGCAACACACCGAAGCAGCCATTGTTCGGCGATAACGGACTGTTTTTGGTTCGAAGCCACCGATGCAGCCATACGGAACAAGCGGACTGCGAGTGCACGAAGTGTGCTCATGTAAGTGGATTGGAAAGTGTCGTTTTCAGCAGATCCACCCGCAGCCAATTCCGCTGGCTCAGCCGGCCCACGGGAGATGGCCTCCCGAATCTTTTGCACCTCTTCGGTTTTCCCTTGCCTAAGCAAGACGCTTAGGAAAGCATTTGCAGTGGCGCGCGATCCATCACCCAACTCGATCGCTTTTCGAATGGCGAATTCCGCAGAATCGAAATGGCTAAGTTGGCTTTCGATAAGTCCCTGTTGCAACCACAGCGAAGGGTCCGATGGATAAGCAGTGATCCCCTCTCGTAAAACTTCTCCGGCACTATCCAATTCGCCCTCGTCCATGAGCGCTTTGGCGAGTTCACAGTACAACTCGCCGGAGGTCTTGGATTTGCGTAACTCATTGAGGATCTTGATTGCTTCGGCCTGTTGGCCACGTTGAATTAGATTTGTAGCAAGTCCGACATAGGGGCCAACTTCGGCAGGCTTGAGCTCAATGCAAGCCCGCCAAACATTCTCGGCATTCTGCGATTGCTTGAGTTCCGCATACGTCATGGCGGCCACATGCAATGCATCCGAAACGGTCGAAAACTCGGTTGTTAACCTGGTCGCAACTTGAACCATTTCCGATTGAAGTTTTTCGACAGTCAAATTGTCGTCCGATTCGGGCAATACATTCCTGCGATGGACTGGCGAAGCAGGATCCCGATCGGAAAGGGGCTTTTTTTCGACAGCAAGAAGTGTGGAAGTCGGTTCTATGGGAATTGGCTCAAGTGGGGTCAGCAGCACCACGCAAACGATGATCAAACCAACTCCAACCGCAATCGATGCCAACATGGCGTACCATCGGCTCGAAGTACGATTGCTAGGTTGACGAGTTTTTTCGTTCGTTGCTCGCATTTTTTGCTTCGTTTTTGTGCAGTGGGATTGGCTTTTGGCGCTTCTAGCCTGCCATTTTCAGCCTTGACAGGCTGGAAGCCTGTCCCACTAAGTGATCGAACGATCGTTAACTCATTATTGTACCTAACGAATGGAGAATTGGTAATTGCGCCGATTGACCTTGAATTGACGGGTTGGTATTCTCGCACTACTTCAATCACTGTTTTGCGTTTTGCGCCACTGCAAACTATCGTGGCGAGCATAGTGCATTCCCTCCTTGTTGTTAGCAATTCAGCCCCCGGGGTCGATTCATGCTTCGTAATTTAGTACTGCTAATCGCTGTGACCGCCCTCATTTCGATTGGGCTTGGACTTCTCTTTGAAAAAGTTTATCCATTCGTTCTTGCATCCGAAACGGCGAGGACATCGATCGTCGTAACCCCGGAACAAACGCTAGAGCTCAAAGCTGCTGCACGCGCCAGCGACATGATCGCTTTCGCTATCTTCTCCGCTGTTACATGTGGAGTAATCGCAGTTTGTTTAGGAAAACACACCAATCAGAATCGGCGATGGATAGGTCTGGGAATTGGGGTCGCTTTGGGGATCATCGCTGGCGCATCGGCTGGTTGGATCGGGCATTGGTTCGAGGCACATCCCGATTTAGACTTCGAAGATCCAATGATTTATTCCTTGGTTCGATGGGCCGTTATGCTGGCTCCCTTGGGTATTGCTGTCGGAATTGCTTCCTCGGATTTCGGGCATTGGCGATCACAAGTCCTTCATCTAATCGTCGGTGCTCTCATCGGAGTCATGGCAGCGTCGGTCATTTATGCGCTCCTTTCCGGAATGGCGACCGTGTTGGAGGGAAAGACCAAGATATTTCCGCACTTTCTGAGCAACCGAATCCTGATCATGGCAACCACGGTCTTCTGTGTCGGATTGGGTATCATCACTCAAGCTCACGGAACCAAGAAAGGGTCCAGCTCACTTGATGAGGACCATAACCCGATACGTAACGGCTCGTTGCTTTAGTGGATTGTGAGACGGGGTATTCGAAAGTGGCATGGGCGTCTCGCCTCATCTTTACCCACATTTCGCAGCACGCAAGACTCGAAATCCCAATGGATTTGCGTGACCCCCAACGCGTTTTCTCCCCCTCGCCCCGCTTCGGAGACTGCTGATCTAATCCGCATTAATCCCAACCCGACGCGTTAGCGAGGGACGGTCTGCCCCTCGCTAACGCTCTTACGCGTCGGGTTGTGATACTGCATTCTGCCGCTCGCATAACTGTCGATACGGCTTCAAAATCCCTCACAACATTGCCGACGAGAACACAATCGTAGAGCGATGGTGCGGTGCGTTTAGAAGTTATACTGTGCCATGCTGTTGAATCGTTGGACGCTCCCGGACTGCCCGTCCAGATTTTTGCGCTCGCCCGACATAACCTCGACGGCCAGCGATAATCGCGGTAGTGGAATCCACCACAAACTCGCAGCAATATATTCCGCTGAATCGTAGGTGTTACCAGGTTGACCGGCGTTATTGACGACGCTGATATTCGAGTAGGTGAAGTTCGACAACCAGTGGTCGTTGTACCATTGTTCGTAACTTGCATTGAAGCCTGTCGCGTCTACCAACTGAAACTCGCCGGTCAACGGGTTGACTTGCCCGTCAAGTCGCTGACCTGCCAGGTCATTGAGATACCGTCCGACGCCCGGTCCCCAAGTCGCTTGCAGAAGCATTCGGCTTCGTGTCAATCCGGATGGATCCTTGTCGTGAACGGGGTCGGTACCCAACAGGACCGCCCACGGATGAATCACCGCATTTCCACTGATACCTGATGCTGTCAATCTCTCAACTTGACCGCCCGTTGGCCGATAACTGATCGTTCGCAATAGTCCGCCTAACTGGAGATGCCCGCGATCCCCCTCGTAACGCCAATGCGTTGCAAAGTCCGGTACATCTTGAACGTTGGTCCCCAAAGACTCTCCGTTTGGACCCACGGCGGTAACGTCCGAAAAAGGTCGCTCCATACTCGTTGCCCAGTACATGTCCTCCGCAATGGGGAGTGTCACTCTCAACGATGGTTGCCGCTGATTGACCCAACTGTTAGGACCTTGGAAGTCAACGAGACTCGCCCAATTGGTCGCATCCATGAATACGGTGTTCTGTTGGCCGAATCGGAAAATACCGAAATCGAAGAAGGCATGCCGCAGTCGGAATGGGTTTCCGCCGCCGCCTGGAGCTTGGGCGGCACCATTAAAAAAGTCCCCTTCGATGACGGTATGCACATTCCAATCGCGGAAGGACGTCGGCGTCCAGGACTCGAGAGCGAATCGGCTTATCCGACCGCTCATGTTAAAATTTTGACCAACCTGCTGCGGTACCGGAATCGTGTTGGTGACGAAGGAGTCACGGGATTCGATCGGATCGAAGTCGAACATGCCGGCCAATCGCACGAATCCACGAAACCGAACCGAAGTATTGGTCCCTGGGGCCAGAATTGAGCCAGGATAGAGCCCTCCTGTAACGTATTTGTTACGCTCTTCGGCGGTGATGCGGGGGGGGGGCGTAAGTCCGGTGAATAAGGGTTCCCCTGGTCCTTCCTGTTGGTCCCGCGCTTCGTATCCCTCCGGGGCGTAATCCGGCAACATTCGGCCTCCGCCAACGTTGTAATAGGTTTGCCTGTAGACGTAATTGGGCAACACCGGGTAGTCGGGGTCCGAAGACGCGACCGACCCCGTCGGCCCCAGCCGCCGGCCTAACTCCTCCTCCAACCGCTGCTGATTCTCCTCCAATTGCTGTATTCGCTCGGATAGTCCTGTCGACGGTTTCAGGTTGCCGTAAACATCCGCTTGGACATCTCCAGTTACCGGTGGAGCTTGCGCAACGAGAGCCCCAGCGTTCAGCAATTGCAAACCGGCCAAAACAAACCCGGAGAGATATTTCCTGCGAATAACCATCATTCAGTCCCCACCGAGTCCAACCGAGCCTTCTAGACCTACGTACGTCTTATTCATCGTCTAACGATGGCGTGGACTTTAACGATTGTGCCGATTGTGCCGAATATGCTGATTTGGCTAATTGCGATGGCGAGGTTGGGTTTGGGATCGCACTAATCGCTGGACGGGACAATGGTCCCATCCTACTAAGACCACAGCCGACCAAAGTCAAAGTAGTAGGCACATTCCATATGCCGTTCACCTAGAATTCTGGCAATAGCATGTTTGCGAACGGCACGGCGGAGCGTGCCTGCACCTTTTGCGATCGTTAACTTTCCATGGTCGCCAAAGCAACGGCTAAGCGGCAGCCCTGCAAAAATTCAGGCAAGTCGACATATTCCTTGAGGGTGTGAATCTCGTACTGACCTGCGCCGATGGTCACCGTTGGGACACCGTGTTTGACGAGCCAGTTCGCGTCTAGGCCACCATTGGAAAACGAGGTGGTGGGCTTCATGCCCAGCGATTCCACCGCCCGCATGGCATGCTTCACAGCAGGCGTGTCTTCTTCCAGTTTGAAGGACGGATACGAAGGCTTGCTCTGAAAGTTGACCTCAGCCATATCGCCATTGGCGTCTTTGACCTCGGACTGGGCCTTGGCGAAGGCGGCTCGATAACCCTCGACGATTTTCTTGGCGAAGGCGATGTCCGGGCTACGGGCCTCGCCAATGATCAGGGCGTAGTCCGTCACAACATTCGTCGCATCGCCAGCCGCCTTGCCATCCTTGCCACCGAAAATGCCGACATTGCTTGTGCCGTTTCCATCCGGTTTGACTACTTTGCCAAACCAGCCAGCACGATTTGCCTCTGCTAGAGCGATCGACGCGACCAGGGTCGCCGAAATCCCCTTTTCCGGTGCGACGCCCGCATGGGACGCCTTGCCCTTAATTTCGACTTGCCAGTTCTCTTGCCCAACCGCACCGATAATCAGGTCCGACGCCAGTTTGGAGTCGACGTTAAAACACATAGCTGCCCCACCCAAATCAGCCGGATCTAATTCGCGAGCTCCGTGCAGACCGCTTTCTTCGCGCACCGTCAGCAGCAGTGTGATCGGCGGATGAGGTAGTTTGTGTTTGATCAGAGTCTCCACCAACGTTACCAGCATTGCACAACCCGTTCGGTTGTCGCCGCCCAGGGCCGTCGTACCGTCCGAGACGATGTGGTCCCCCTCGCGTCTCGGTTTGGCACCGGAACACAGCGGAACCGTATCGAGATGCGTTGAGAATATCATTCGCGGGCCAGGACGAGTCCCTGGCAAGTCGACCAGCAGGTTGCCGGTTTGCGTTGGCAAGGGGATCCGCTTGTGGACCGTATCGAACCGGATCGCCGAAGCGGGCACGCCGACCTTCACGAGTTCATCGGAAACGGCTGCGGCAATCGCGGCTTCTTCGCCGGTGACCCCTTCTACGGCTAGAAACCGCATCAAGTGTTCCTCGGCGGCCTTAACGTCGAGATCAAAGTTCTTGCTGCTCATGAAAATTTCCTTTAGAAAGCCGGATTGAAAAGGTTTGAAAGGATCGGGATATGGGAATGAGTAAATTCAAAAAAAGGGATGCACACACTTCGGCTCGCAATTTTGAAACGCTCGCGGTTCCCGCACCGCACCGTCTGCAGTTTACCACACATTGCCCGTCACATTCAGAGGTTGCAGGTCGGTTTCCGTCTGCCGCTCGCCTTCGAAGTCGGTCGGAACTTGACTTTACGATTTTAGACTGCATGCTGGCAGACAGCCTTTTATTCAACTAGACTCGCAAGTTGTCCAGATCGTTCACCGTAGAATGGTTTCGACAGCTAACCGTTAAACGCAATACCCGTTCCATTGTGCGATCTTGGGCTTCCTTGAACGGTACTCAGCGAACCTATTTCGGCGATTTGAAATATTGTTCAAATCTTCATCATAAAACGACTTTTTTAAACGATCTAACCCGCCATGAGTATTGAGCTTATCGTTGTCCTGCTTCTTTTGGCGGCCGCGATCGTCATGTTTGCGATCAACAAACCGCGGATGGATGCGGTCGCACTGATCATGCTGGTCGCCTTGCCATTCACCGGCGTGATCACGATGGGTGAGGGGTTGGTTGGTTTTAGCGATTCGAATATCGTCCTGATTGCCGCTCTTTTCGTCATCGGCGACGGGTTGGTTCGAACAGGTGTGGCGCGTGGTTTAGGCGATTGGTTGACTGCCCGGGCTGGCAAAAGCGAGAGCCGACTGCTGGTTTTCTTGATGCTCGTCGTCTGCGGTCTTGGATCCACTATGAGTTCCACGGCGGTAACGGCGATTTTCATTCCTGTTGTCTTACGCGTTGCGGCCAGCACGGGTACTGCCGCCAGCAAGCTGATGATGCCGCTCAGCACAGCCGCTCTCATTAGCGGGATGATGACCTTGGTGGCGACGGCACCGAACTTGGTGGTAAACAGCGAATTGATTCGTCACGGTGACGAAGGGTTTCATTTCTTTAGTTTCACTCCGTTCGGGCTCCCGGTCTTGGCTCTGGCCATTGTTTACATGCTGTTTGCTCGTCGCTGGTTGCCGGACACGACGCAGAACCCGAACAGCGCAACATCGGGCCGTCCGAGCCTCGCTGGATGGATCGAGCAGTACAAACTTGCGGGAAGAGAGCATCAGGTTCGCGTAACCGAGCGTTCTCCTTTGATTGGGAGAACGATCGAAGAGATCGGAATGCAGGATCAATCGGGAGCGAATCTTATCGCGATCCAGCGAAACCATAAACTCATCCAGCCGACCCCGAATATGGACGTGAGAACAGGTGACATTTTACTGCTCGACTTGATCGCTCCGAATGTTGATGTGGACCAGTTGCGGCAGAAGTACTTCTTGGAGTCGATCCCTCTGTCGGGAGCTTATTTTACAGATAAGTCTCAGGAGATAGGCATGGCGGAGGTTATCGTCCGGGCCGATTCCGAGTTGGTGGGGCAGACGGTTATGAACTCTAGGTTCCGCGATCGGACCGGCTTGAGTGTGATCGGATTACGACGCGGTCGAATCGCGCATGAGACGAGTCTGCAGAACGAAGCCTTGAAAACCGGAGACACCCTTCTCTTGATCGGTCCTTGGAAAGATATTCAAAATGTACAAAGCGACGGCAAAGGTGTGGTTGCCCTCAGCTTGCCGATTGAGTTTGATGAAGTGCTACCGGTTTCCAATCGGATATGGCAAGCTTTGTTTTGCTTGCTGTTGGTCGTCGGGCTGATGGTCAGTGGCATGATCCCCAATGTTCAAGCCGCTTTGTTGGGCTGCCTGCTGATGGGTGCTCTTGGATGCATTACATTGGAGAGCGCCTATCGTTCGATCGACTGGAAGACGATCGTCTTGATTGTTGGAATGTTGCCTTTCTCGACAGCCCTTCAACGAACGGGTGGAGTCGATTTGGCTGCGGACGCTCTGATGAATGCGACGAGTGGCTTGGGAACATACGGAGTTCTGGCGATTCTCTTTTCGCTTACGGCGATTTTGGGGATGTTTATTTCCAACACCGCCACGGCCGTATTGATGGCACCGGTCGCCCTGGCCATGGCAGACGATTTAAATGCTTCACCCTATCCGTTCGCCATGATCGTTGCATTGGCCGCTTCGACGGCTTTCATGACACCCGTATCCTCACCCGTAAACACGCTGGTGGTGACGCCTGGTAACTATTCCTTCAGCGACTTCGTCAAGATTGGAGTCCCTTTTAGCATTGCCGTCATGATCATCTGCGTCTTCATGGTCCCCTGGCTACTGCCCCTCTATTCAGTGACAGCACCCTGATATAACATGCTTGGATGAGAGATACCGCCCCTAGTGTGATCAAGTTCTTCGTCGCGGCTCTACGTCGATTAATTCGTTGGATCTTTCTTGGCATAGTTTACGCTGGCCTGTTGGTGATCGTGACTTGGGCATCGCTGGCAATCTATTTCTTGTGCTTGCCTTGGGCCTGGGCAGGAACGTTTCTGGCCTATGCTTTTGCGATTTTTTCCGCCTGGGCGATCTTGTTCTCGCAACGACCAAAAATGCGCTGGGCGCTCGCCGGGCTCCTGCTATTGGTGATTGCTTGGTATGCCAGTATTCAGCCATCGCACGATCGCGAGTGGCGCCCGGAAGTTGCCGTTATGCCTCGAGCGATGATCGATGGAGACCGCGTCCGAATTACGGGCGTACGCAATTTTGACTTCCGGTCACGAGATGATTTCACCATTCGACACGAAGAGCGCGAGGTATTGCTCTCGCATTTGACGTCGGTGGATTTCTATATTTCCTACTGGGCCGAAGGACCTGTCGGCCATACGTTCCTGAGTTTTAATTTTGACAATGCCGACCCGGTATGCATCTCGATCGAAACCAGGCCTGAAGTGGGCGAAGGCTTTGCCCCGGTTGCATCGATGTTCAAGCAGTTCGAGTTGATTTATGTCGTCGGTGATGAACGTGATCTTGTCCGACTTCGCACCAATTTCCGCGACGAGGAAGTCTTTCTATACCGTATTCGAACCACTCGCGAGAGGGCTCATGATCTCTTTAGAGTCTATCTGGATCGGATCAACTCATTGGCCGATCAGCCCGAGTTCTATCATCTGCTCAGCAACAGCTGCACCATCAATATTGTTCGGTACGCAAACGCGATTGGACGCACGGGCGGCTTCAATTTCCGCCACCTGCTTAACGGCTTTATCGACTATTATCTTTTTCGGTCTGGTTTGATCGAAACCAATCTGCCCTTCGAGGAGTTGCGTCGAAGGTCACGAATCACGGAAGTTGCGAGAGCGGCACCAAACGATCCTGATTTCTCAGAGACCATTCGCAAATCGCTACCGTAGCTCCTTGATGCAATTCAGTCCTTCACGTGGCGATTTCTTCGCCAGTCGTAGATTCGCCATGGGTCGATTCGCCGGTCGTCGATTCGCCGGTCGTCGATTCGCCAGTCCTCGTCGACACGAGCGTGACGCGGAACAGAAGCCAAAGGCTAAAAACCAGCACGATGACCTCGGCCAAAAGCGTGAAGGTTAAGGCCATCAGGCTCAACATATCCACCGAAGATACAAAACTGACCTGCTCACCCGTCTGGATCACCGGCACTCCCGCTTGAGGCATCGAAAGAAAGTAAAACAGTAGGTGCGCAACCTCGACCAACATGACAAGGATCGAAATAAGGATGCCGACCGTGCTTGCAAATATGCCAGTCCAAGTGATGTTGCTCAAGGCACTATCTGTCGGTCGCCCTTCTGGATCGGGAATCCGTTTGGCCAGTCGGGTATAGCGATAGGACCAGAAAGTCGTGAAGACGAGCATCGCCAAGCTGGCCAAAGTCATGAACTCGACCAATCTGAACCCGGCTCGAGGGCCCGACGGCGAGCCTGAAAAGAAGAACAGGTAGGTCATCAGCAGGGCTGGCATAGCCCCAATGACCACTTGCGTCCAGAAGCCGGTCCAGCCAAGTCGCGAGAAAGTGCGGGAAAGGCTAGCGTAGCTCGATTGCTTCAAGTCATCCGTAATATTTTCCAGCATGTTGATACTCGCAAGGGTTAATGGATTGCCGTAGGCGTAATATATCAGAGCTCAGTCCACAAGAAACCCGCTGTTCTCAACCGGTGTTCTTTTTGTTGTCATTCCAATACGCCTAGTGCGTCTGATGGTTGCTCGCGTTCTTTTCGTGGATTCGTTGGTTTCTCGCTTGTGCCGGGAAGACCGCGTTCGAGGATGATAACGTTCACGACGTAGACAGCGACCGGCGTAGCCAGAATCAGCCCCCAGATTCCGAAGAAATATTGAGCCAGGGGCAATACAGTGATCAGGGTCACCGGATGCAACTCCATCCTTCTCCCGAGGATTCGAGGGCTGAGAACAAAGCTATCAACAAGACTGACGAACGATGCGACCATTCCCGCTTGGACGGCTAGGCGGAACCCGCCGCCGTACTGAAAGAGCGCCATACCGACGATCAATATGATCGCAAGCACGCTCCCGAGCGTCGGCACTAAACAGAGAATGAAGGTGGCCAGGCCGAGGAGAAAAACGTGTTCAACCCCGATGAATGCGAGCCCGATCGAGGTCAGGATAGCGCTCAGGAGCGCAATGAATCCTTGCAGTTGCATGAATCGTCCGATCAGATTACCCATGTCCACCAAAGCCGGTGCCACTTCATCGTAAACATCCCGGAGCCAGGTTCCGCGCAGCCTCGGCATCGAATTTTTGAGATTAACAAAGTCAATGCAGATAAAGATACTCAATGTCAATGCGGTGGCGAGACTCACCGGCACGTTCAACAGCGCTCCTAGAATGGATTCGATTCGACGCGAAGCAACTCCGGGATCGACCATGGCCTGCAGTTTGTGGCGAATGAATTGGGCAACCGAGTTGGTGCTCCACCATTTCTGAAACAGATCGTGCTTTGTCGCCGATTCAAAATCGGACCGCAAACGTCGCTCCTTGGCCGCTGGCTCTTCCGAGACAGGCGGTGGCTTGAGCTGATCCAGAGCGTCGGCAAAGGCCTTTCGCCCTAAATGACGAGCCTTGGAAAGTTTTGTATATTCGTCGAAGGAATACGCGATGGTCTGTGGAGAAATTTGTCGCTGATCATCGTATGCCTTGCGCAGTTGCTCGACAAAGGCGGGTGAAGCTTTAGCCTCGTCGAATTTGTTCGTCAAGGTATCTTCGATCCACTGGTTGCGCAATATTTCGAGCTCCGGCGGGTCGCGGCGAAGCATGTCCAGCAATTGCGCGGGGGAACTCGTTACGGCAGCCCTGACCAGAGACGAGACACTCTTCGCGGGCCGACCTGTTTTTGGGACTTCGAGCTGAGCTTGGTCGGCAAGCTCAGGGGCCTTCTCTCTAATAAACCACTCGGCAAAGGCTTGGCTGGACGCCCCCTCGCTAATCAACCAGGATCGGATTCGCTCCCGCTCTTCGTCCGCGATCGGAACGAAGATACTCCCCTCCACCCAGGCCTCGAGACTGGGGAACCGGTAGTACTCTAAAGCATGGAGCTCACCTTTCGCCCGATACTCTGCAAACGCCTCTTGATATGCCGGCGTATCTTGATTGCCGAACTCCGAATTAAACAAGACGGGGCCGACGAAATCTTCGAGCAGTCGGGCCGCTTCCGTTTCTGGGCTTGCGTAGCGGATCCAGCCGCTCAACCGCCGGCCCTGCGCGGCGAAATGCGGCGAAATCAGGACTCCGATTCCCAACAACAACACAGGAACAAAGAAAAACACACCAATGGTCAACAGTCGTCTCAGCCAAGTCCGCTCACGGTCGGGGGACAATCGCCGCATTCCAATGCCGACTACCAGTAGAGTGTAGTAGCAGATCAGGAACGTCATGAAGGCCGTGAAAAAAAAGTCGCGGACAATATAAAGGAGGACCAGAAAGCCAACCCAAATAGCTAACCGTTGGAGCAATTTTGTCCAGTTTCGCGCCGATAGCTGTGAACCGTCGGCTCTACTCGTCAAAGAAATTGGCTGGGTTTCAGTCGTTGTCATTTGTCTCCCTAAGGCGTGTATTCCGATTGAGTCATGATTACCTTGGCATAATAATAGAAGTGAAATATGTTCTGAAGCCGTGAACGCCTCGGGGACGCATTGTAGCATGGTTGAATGCCCATGCAGTGGTTAAGTAAATTGTGTAATCGTCTGGAGGCGGAGTCGTTCCATTATGTGAAATCGAGGCCGCGATTTGTTCAGCGCTTTACAGTATTCACACTGCGTTGTATTGTACTTGCACTTTTGTATTACGAATCCTTTTTAATGTGATTTGCAATGAGTGACGTTCAAAAAATCGATGTCCGAGAGGATCTTGCTAGAGCGGTTCGAGGCCTCTGGTGGTTGGTCTTGCTCCGGAGTCTCCTGTCGATAGATCCAGCCAACAATTCCGAATCGCTTATTGTGCCGTGCTTGCGGAGCCTCTGGGGGAAGCGCCGATTCGGATGTTGAATGGGAGCGGGCGTGCAGCGCACAAGAATCCTTCCGCAAACAACCGTTCTTTCAATGCACGGAATTCGGTGAAACTATCCGGATAGACCCAGACCGTAACCGTGGTGTGCTGGGCAACACTTGTTGAGAGTTCGACGCGAAGTCGGCCGCCCATTCTGAGCGTTTGGTCGACGCTTTCACGGACCACTTCCGAGGTGGGTTCCAATTCAAATTTTTCCAACTCAATGGTTCGTCCAAGTCTCGTGTTCACGCCATCGGACATGACACCGCTTTGGCTCTTGAGTCCATAGATCATCAGGAATCCATCGATCGGCCCCAATTGATTGACAAAACGATCCTTCTGTGAATTGCGTTCCGCCGAGCGTCTAGCCTCGCTCTTCAACGCTTCGATCAATCGTTCCCAAGGGATGACAACACATGAGCCGCCGCGAATCATGACGTGCAATTCCCGACCGAAAACGGTCTTGGCCATCGGTGTAGGCAAATGCTGCAAAATGGCTGTCGATCGTTCCACTCCTTGCAGATCGCCTTGTTGTTTAAGCAGGTCGGAGAGTTGTTTCTGAAGTTCGGTCATCTCCATCTCGGTTTCGATGCTGTCTCGAGTTGACAGGTCGATGTCCTTCATCTCCTCCTCGGCAATGCGTTCGGCTAGCGTTACACGATCGACGATAGCCATGCGTTCGGCGTCCCGGTACGCGATTTCGACATCATAGTTGCGCAATTCGTCTTGTTGCTTTTGGAGATCGCGATCCAATTGTTTCGTCTTTTCCAAGGGTGTTTCAAGTTGATCGATGCGGTCTCGCAGTTTTTCTTCCGCGTCGACTTTGGCCGTCGCATAGCTTCTTGATCCTACGATCACGACCAAGATGATCAGAATGCCAACGAGGTTAGCGATAGTATCGAGGAAGCAGTCTTCACCGATTTGAGTTTCTTCGCGATTGCGTCTACTCATGTTGTTACGACTCCTAACGATTGTTGGGAAGTTTCAACGGCACAACTTGGATTTCGACGCCACTACCCTCAAGCAATCGCTCAAGTCGATCAACGCTTTGCTGCGCATCGTTTGCTGCCTCAATCGTCAAGGTAGGCGACCAAAATCCGCCTGGTAACGAAAGCCCCCACGAGTCGACTCGCTTTCGAATCGCGGTGGCAAGTTGAGTGCCAGCCTGTTGTGGGCCGTCTTCCATGGTGATGCTCGCATCGAACGAGGTGGCGCTACTATCCGAACGCAGCAACCAACGATCTTGGAGCGCGATCACGTTGATTGGACGACTTACCGGTGTCGCTTTACCCTCGGCTCGCGATGCGGCCCAACCTCGTCCCGCCGTGACGGAGATAGGTTTCAGATCTCCGTCCGGATTTACGTGCTTGGCTTTGGGTGCGGCGGTCGTTTTGGCTGATGTTCCGCTCGACATGTTCTTGCTCACGGAAAGGGAAGCGTTTTGTTTTGGTTCGCCAGCAGGTTGCATGGCGTTTGAAGGTTCTCCGGTCGCACTTCCTGACGAGAATGCATTTGCACCCTGTTGAGACTGGGTGTTGCTGCTCGATGCATTCTTGGCTCCCATCGCGCTGCTGCCAGAACCACCTTGCTGAGTGTTGGAAGCGGTTTGGCCGCTGATGGATTGAGCGTTGCCAGTTGAACTACTCGGAGCAGCGGCGGCAACGTCGCGCTGCGTTGCCGCAGAATTGCCATTCGCGTTGGATTTGTCGATTGCGTTGGGTGTTTGCCCGTTGGGTGTTTGCCCGATCGGTGTTTGCCCTTGCAATGGAGTCATCGATCCGTTCTGGCCTTGTTTAGCGTTGACATCAAACTGTCCGCTCAAGTCGGTGCTCCCCGCAATCGGCGACCCCGTCGCTCCAAAGGGGGATTGGGGATTTCGCTGGCCGTTTGGATTGGCCTGTGACGCAGGATTTTCCGACTCGATCCCATTTCGTTGGATAGCACCAGACACTTGGGAGTTTGCCATTCCTTGCACAAGCTGCCATTTTGGAGATGCAACGTTATCGGAACTGCCGAAGCCGCCGGAACCGCCGGAACCACCGAAGCCAGGCGAACCTGAGGGGGACGATCCGTTTGAACCTGTGGCCTGAGAATTACTCGCGGAATCGATGGCTTCCCAGTCATCATCGCGGTCCGGTGCGAGGCGACCGCGCGGCATTGATGCGATGAGCGCTTGTTGTCGGCGTTTGGCAGTGTCGATCGTGCCAACGAGTTGCTCTTGAAGACCCGGTATTCCTGCGGGAAATTTGAGGTCCATATCGGCATTGATCAATTCGTAACCAAACTGGTCGTCCCATCCATTCATCGCTTCGCGAGCGAGCGCGTAAGTCTGAATTCCATCGGGCCGGACCAAAAGCAACGGGTACGGCGGCTGGGTGATACCGAACGTCGTATCCCTTTGTTGATAAGCCAAACGCAATACCCGAAGTGCCGCGTCCAATGGATTGCCTGGTCCGAGCGGTGGCTTTAGATCGTTCAGCGAAATGAGTAGGCCCTCGGGCTGCACAATGACGCCGTCCTTGGTGCACTCCAGGTAAACGGGGCGTCTGGATGTTCCGTTGGTCCCGACATAAGGAATCACCGAGAACGCGGGCTTGCGTTTCTTTTGCTTGTCGATTTCGTTCATTAAGTCGAGTTTCTTTGCATCAATCTCTTTGCGAAGCTCGGCGACCTTTTCCGCCTTCTCAGATATGGACAATTCTGATTTGGAGGCCTCTGATTGAATCCGCACGATTTTATCGGCGAGTTGCTCGAGGTTCTTTTTGAGTCGGATGATGTGATCTTCGATATCTGCCAGATCTCGACGGCGACGTTCGACTTTGGTTTTCAAGTTTTCTCGCTGCGCAGCAAGCTCATCCGTGACGACTTCCATGATGTCGGACGTGTCATTCACTTCGGTCATGGCCAATTCCGCGTCGCGTCGAGCTGACGCATGCGAGTTTGTGACCGTAATAACCAAGATGAGAACCAGTGCGCCTATTGTGCACAGCAGAACCGCCAAAAACGGAAACAAAGCAGGCGCGGTGTTGTCGCTACGTCGCTTGCTACGACTCATCCTGCTCGCCTCTTCAACGGCAATGTCTCTGGTCCATCGTCATCCGTTGCGGTCTCGTCCATGGAAACCGCTTTGTCATCCATGGCTGACTTTTGGCGAGCTGGTTTGCGACCCAGGTAGCCATAACGTTCCATTTGGGTTCCAAGAACTGCAACAGCTTCGGTTAGACAAATTGCAGCATCATGAAAACGGTCCACGTTCGTCAAGCGTTGGAGCATCGCTTCGAGAGGTGGCTCCATTCCTCGAACGGCATCATGTTTTTCGATGAGCTCATGCAGCAATTCGGTTTGCTGAGCCATGTCGCGTTGTTGTTGATGAACCGACCGAGCCTGTTCCGAAAGCGTGGTTTGCCATTGCTGCCATCGGGAATCGATCATCACGGCACCTTCGGCTTGAATACGAGCAATCTGCTCGTTGTGATTGCTCAACGATTGGTCGTGTTTGGATATGGCCGATTCGATGGCGTGTGTCAAAGCAGTTTGCAGCGTCTCGGCAGACGTGCTTGTCAGGTTCTGCCAATGCCCGTGCGCTGCCCCAATGGTATGCTGCCAAAGTTCGCTTTGTTTCCGAACGATTTGCTCGACCGAATGAAGTAGCTCGGTGGTGATATGTTGCAGCGTCGCTTCAATGTTGCTCGTGTCATTTACCCGTTCCTGCTCGGTAAGGCAGAAATGCATCGCTTCAGAAACACGAGCGTCGATTTGATTGAGAACAACTAGCTCGGTTCGGTTGATTCCGAACTGGATAAACATGGCGACCATCGTCAGCACCAAGCCGATCGCCGTCGTGTCGAAGGCCACATACAGGCCAGCCGTCAAACTGTTCATGGCGTCTTGGGAACCGCTGGCCAACGCTTGTGCGTCCATTTGGCCGAGGGTGTCCGAGATTCCAAGTACCGTACCGAGAAATCCCAACATGGGCATCGCCCATGTAACAATGCGGATCAAACCATAACTGTCATGCTGTCGATCAGCATCGCGATCCGAGAGTTCGTGCAGGTCGTCGTCCAGGTGACTCGTGTTCTTGCGTTTCAATTGTCGCTGCAAGATCGCAGAAACGCGTTGCCCTAACCAGCACTCGCAAACGGCATTGCCTTGGGTTTGCCAAAGGGTGTTGAACCATTGCGATTTTTTTTCACCAGTCGCAGATTCTTTAAGGTCCGATTGATTGATAGCAATCTCATCGAGAGCGGATGCTGCCTGGTCGTTTAAGCGTTGTTGTTGGCGGGCACTAACCCATTTGAAGGCGAGCGCCACACAAGCCACCAGAAATAGTCCGGTGGTTGCAATCGCGACCGGGTGACACAAGCAGTAGCGACGCAACAATGCAAAATTGAGCGGGCCCGCAAAAATCAACCCGTAGAAGAGTATGCACGCACCTGTCCCCAAAATAACTGCTGGAGCAATTGGGGTATAGAAGCTGGGTTTGATGGAATTGTCTTTTCGAAACAGCACGGCAGTCCGTTGCCTCCGTTTGCGTATCAATCAGGTTTGCTATCATTTCGAAGCAACGAGGAAGTCGATTCGATAGATGACTTCTAACGATGGTTCGTCAGCAATGCAAGTTAACTTAGTGTGAGTTGTGGTTCGGCAAACGGGCGGTGTTGGCCTTAGTAAAACAGGTAAAGTTTTCGGTCTGAGCGGACTTTTTCTGTTCTTCCTAATTAGCCATCGAGAACGGTAGCAACGGACGATACCACAGCAAGAAACACCCCCAGGAGGGTTTTGGCATGCTTGAGGCGTACGAACGATTGTGCGATGTTCGCTCGCCTCAAGCTGCCGATTTTCTACTTTATTGGCGAGGACCAGTCGAACTACAGCCGCCTGAGTTTTTCGATTGCTAGCTCTGTTGCATTTCGTTGGGCAACCAATTCATCCAGTGCCTGGCGTTCCTTGGCGATGATATCCGCTGGTGCTCGGCTTACAAAAGATTCGTTCGATAGACGGCCCTCTTTGCCTTGGATCTGTTTCACCAAATTGCTCAGTAGCTTTTCGTTGCGAGAAATCTCAGCATCGACGTCGATGAATTGCGTCAAATCGACATAGACATCCATTTGATCGATGGCCACTTGGGCATTGATGGAGGGGAGTGTTGGTGAGCTGCTCCATTGCGTCGCTGTCGCTCCCGCCATGCTTTGTAGAAAACTCGCCATCGGTGCAAGGAGGTTTTCCATTGCGGGTTCGCATCGCACGCAAAATTGGATTGCCGCTTTGGGAGCAATGTTTTGTCGCGAACGAATCTCGCGAATCGCCCCAACCAAATCCACAAAGTGCGCAAACTGACGTTCCACTTCAGGACGGATATGCTCCTCGTGAACCGCTGGCCAATCCGCACGAATGATCCACGGACTGGCGACCTTGGTCGAATGCAAGTCACGATTAGGCGCGAAACGAACCAATTGCTGCCAAATCGCTTCGGTAACGAACGGCGTAATCGGATGGAGCAAACGTAACATTGCATCCAAACAGTGAGCCAAAATTTGCTGGACGAGAGGTCTTGCCGCAGGATCTTGCAGTCGAGGTTTTGCCATCTCGACATACAGTGAACAAAAATGATCCCAAGCAAAGTCGTAGATCGCGCGAGCGGCTTCGGCATACCGATAGTGCTGCAATTCCATTTGCATGGTCTTGGTTACCGTAGCCAATCGCGACAGAATCCATTGGTCCTCCAAAGGGAGTGCATGAAAATCCACCTTCGTCGGCTCGAACCCGTCGAGATTCATCATGACGAACCGCGAGGCGTTCCAAAGCTTGTTCACGAAATTGCGAGCCACTTCAAATCGTTCGCTGACAACGGGTGCCTTCGGATTTTCCTTATCTTTGTCCGCTTCGGCCCACTGGGTCGAAAACTTCTTGCCGCATTTATCGCAAGCGACTGTCGGTTGTTGTCGATTCTCTTTGGTTTGATTGACCAACGTTTCACAGTGCGGGCATTCAAACTGGACCGGCATCCGAACATCCTGGGTTTCGGTGCACAACCAAACGAGTCCAAATCGCAAGGCGTCCGGGCCGAATTTGTTGATCACATCCAGCGGATCGACTCCGTTCCCTTTGCTTTTGGACATGGTCTCGCCGTAGCCATCGAGGATTTTCGGATGGATGAAAACTTCGCGGAAAGGCACTTTGCCGACGTTGTTGAGTCCCATCAGTACCATGCGAGCGACCCACAAAGTGATGATATCTCGGGAAGTAATGAGAGTGCTTGTCGGATAAAAGTACTCCAGGTCAGCCGTTTGTTCGGGCCAGCCCAAGGTCGAATGCGGCCACAGGGCGGACGAAAACCAAGTGTCGAGAACATCCTCTTGCCGAACCAGTCCCAACGATTGGAGCTTGACTTCTAGGCCTCCATCTTCGTCCCGAATGCAAACGTGAACCGTCGCCGGTTCCTCGATCGAGACGCTGATCAATCCAGCCGTTCGCTCTGGCATCGCTTCGATTTTGAATTGAAGCGATTGCGCATCGGCAGCCGCCTCGAAGGTTTTGCTCCAGATCGGAATCTGATGTCCCCACCACAATTGACGCCCAACCGGCCAATCTCGCTTTTCGCCCAACCAATCCAAATAACCATTTGCATACCGAGTCGGGAAGATTTTCACGTTGCCACTGGTAACGGCATCCATGGCGGATTGAGCAAGTTGCTCCATCCGAACGAACCATTGGTCGGCCAAGTAAGGTTCGATGGGAGTCTTGCTCCGATCGCTGTGCTTGACATCGATCTCACGGTCTTCCGTCTTTTCCAGAAAGCCAAGTTCGTCCATGGCCGCAACGATTTTGGTTCTCGCTTTAGGCATGCTCATGCCGACATAGGGACCTCCGTTTTCATTGACGGTTCCATCGGGATTCATAATGTTGAGCATCGGGAGCGAGCATCGCAGTGCAACATCGTAATCGTTCGGATCGTGGGCCGGCGTTATCTTGACACATCCGCTGCCGAGCTCCGGTTTTGCCCAAGAATCGGTGATAAGCGGGATCTCGCGCTCTACCAATGGCAATCGTAGCTTGCGTCCATCGCGAGCCATGTTGGCTAGCAAGACCAATTGCGGCAAGAGTTCTTGTTTTCGAGTCGCGAGGTCATCCAATTGCAATTGAATGGCCGCTTGGTCTTTGGTGTTAGCCGCTTGCAGTTTTTCTCGCAGCAATTTCTCAGCTTTATCGAGTGCCGCAGCGGGATCGGGATGGACTGCGACAGCCGTATCACCCAGCATCGTCTCTGGGCGTGTGGTGGCGATGGTAACGAAAGTCGGTTCGCCTGCTTTCGGCGCGATGATAGGGTATCGAAGATGCCAGAAATGCCCCTTGACCGTTTCGGGATTGACTTCGTCGTCACTAACGGCTGTTTGTAAAAACGTATCCCAATTGACTAGCCGCTTGCCGCGGTAGATGAGCCCTTTAGAAAACAGATCGAAGAACGTGGAGCGGACTGCCCGAGCGCACTGCGGATCCAGGGTGAACCGTGTGCGACGCCAATCGCACGAGCAACCCATCCGCTGTAACTGACCGAGGATGCGGGTTTCGTATTGTTCCTTCCATTGCCAGATGCGTTCGACAAGTTTTTCGCGCCCGAGATCATGCCGCGTTTTGTTTTCGACCTCTTTCAATCTTTTTTCCACAATCGCCTGGGTGGCGATACCTGCATGATCCGTCCCCGGCATCCACAGCGCCACGTCACCTTGCATACGGTGCATCCGAATTTGGATATCTTGGAGTGTATTGTTGAGAGCATGTCCCAAGTGCAAAGCACCGGTAACATTGGGAGGTGGGATAACGATCGTGAACGGTTTTTTGGTCTTGTCGACGTCCGCGTTGAAGCAGCCGTGCTCAAGCCATTGGTTATAAATCTCCGTTGCGCTCGTTGCAAAATCGAAGCGATTGGGAATTTCGTTTGTTTCAGCGTTCATCTTGGATCAACTGGATTGAATATAGGTTAGTGCGGGATAGTGGCAGGACTCGATGCGTCGTGCTTAGTGGGGCGTGATGGGTTCATTTGTTGAGCTTGTATTCGACTGCATCGACGAGTGCGTGCCAACTGGCTTCAATGATGTTTTCGCTAACACCGATCGTTCGCCAAGTATCTTTGCCGTCAGCGCATTCGATATTGACTCGAATTCGAGCGGCGGTGCCCGCTTCGCCATTGACGACTCGGACTTTGAAATCGATTAAGTGCATCGTTTCGAGGATTGGGAAAAAAGGGAGGAGCACTTTGCGAAGAGCCGCATCCATGGCGTTAACGGGTCCATGTCCTTCGGCAGCTTCGACGCGTGTTTCCCCTTGAACGACTATCTTGAGGATCGCTTCGGCGAATGTCTGATTTCGCAAAGTATCCAGGTCGCCGGACAGGATTTGGTATTTGATGGTTTGAAAATGCTCAACGTAGCTTCCTATGCACCGCTTGACGAGCAGATCAAAAGAGCCTTCTGCGGCTTCGTATTGGTAGCCCTGGTTCTCCTTGGCAACGACATCGGCCAAGATCTTGTCGAGGACTGCTCGGTCGTTTGGCAACTGATGGTCCGCCGTAAGTGCAGCGATGTTGGAGCGTCCGGAGAGTTCACTCACAAGGATACGGCGTTCATTGCCGACCAGGGCGGGATCCATATGTTCATAGGTATGAGCAAATTTGTTGACCGCATGCACGTGCATTCCACCTTTGTGCGCAAATGCGCTTCGTCCTACAAACGGTTGACCGCTTCGCAACTGCAAGTTGGCCGTTTCGTAAACATAGCGAGACAATTCCGTTAGGTGCTCAAGCGATCGGCCTCCCAAGACCGAATAACCCTTCTTTTTGAATTGAAGGTTGGCCAGAACCGTCACTAAATCGGCGTTGCCGCAACGCTCACCGATACCATTGATGGTCCCCTGGACCTGCTCGCAACCAGCATCGATTGCGGAAAGAGAGTTTGCCGTGGCAAGGTCTCCATCGTTGTGGCAGTGGATACCCAATCGAACCTTGCAATCGGCCAAGGAAGCGCGAGCGTCGGTGACAATGGCTGCGACTTCTTCTGGCAAAGCGCCGCCGTTGGTATCGCAAAAGACAATCCACTTGGCGCCTGAGGTTGCGGCCGATCGAATGGCTTTCAAGGCGTATTCGCGGTTGGCTTTGTAGCCATCGAAAAAGTGTTCTGCGTCGTAGACGACTTGAGCATGCTTGGTCAGAAAACCAACGCTTTCGCCGATCATGTCGAGATTTTCTTGAAGGGACACGCCCAAGACGTCGGTTGCGTGAAAGTCCCACGATTTGCCGACGACCGTGATCACGGGCGTTTGTGCAGCGACCAAGGCTTTCATACCGGGATCGTCTTGAACAGCCACACCGCGCCGCCGAGTCATTCCGAAAGCGCAAACCTGACTTTGTCCCAAAGGGAGCGACCGGACCTTTTGGAAAAACATAGTGTCCTTTTCGTTGGACAGCGGGTACCCCCCTTCGATCATATCGATCCCCATTTCCGCCAGTCGGACGGCGATATTCAATTTGTCCTGTAGGGAAAGGCTTACTCCTTCGCCTTGTGTTCCGTCGCGCAAGGTGGTGTCGTAGGTGTGGATGGATCTAGCCGACATGGTGGTGATTGCTTGTTCTTGGGAAACGATTTTGTAACGAAAAAACCCCTGAAGCCCTCGGTTAGGCATCAGGGGTTTTGTTTTCTAATCCGCACGTAAATGCAAGCGTGATGGATCCCCGAGGCCTAATTTAGGTAGGGGATAATAATCACTGACATCGGTTTGGCGGTCTGGAAATGCATGGATCGGTGGATGAATGAAGTTTTGACGCGACGGGCTTGTTCCACGTCCAAAACGCAGACTCAATTATAGTGAAGGAAGTTCACTTTAGGGAGGGGTTCCGTTCGGTTTGGCTCACATCTTTGGATCTTGCTCCCCACGCCCTGTAAGTTTTGTTGCACTGTGCAATCTAGTTACCAGGCTCTGCCTGGTAACTCAATGCAAGCGAGGCTCCGCCTCGCCGAAATGCATCCTTAATTGTGAACTCGGGAGGCAGGAGCCTCCACTACTACTCGTTCCCAGGCAGAGCTTGGGAACGAGTAGTCTCCTGTGCGACGATAATTCCAATCAGTGGCACTAGGAATGAGACCTGCAACGATCGGAAATTCTTGATAAAGTATTGATCTTCCAAAATGAGCAGGAATGCACTCAACAAAAATGGAAACAATGGATGTCTCGCAGAAATAAACGTCCCCGTCAACTTTCTCCTTTGGAACTACTGCGCTCTCTAATGGGCGATTCGTCTAGGGGAACTTCCGCAGATCGATCCGGATTTCCCCGCATTTCAAGCTTAGTCGAGCCTGTACGGTCCAAAAAACCGGCCCCTCCACTGTTCGCTCGGCCTCACGACGAGTGGCTGGAACGCTTTGTCTCCGTGGAACGAATGTTCCCCCTACATTTGCGAGCCAGGATGCTGGAAAGTAAGGGAACCGTTGAGATTAAGGACGTCTACTCCAACGGAACCATAGTTGGAACACTTAAGACTGGGTCCGATTCATTCTTTGTATTCGCTCGTAACGACGGACAAGAGACCCCAGCGGGCTGCAATTGCCGCATGTCGAACGGATTGAACGCGTGCCTACACAATTACCGATTTGTGAATTACATCCTTGAGCAATTGCGAAATCCTTCTTCCAACCTGTCCAAGCGAGTTGATAGTGGCAAACTCCAGTCTGGCTCGCCGGATATGACGATCTTCCAATTCGACAATGGGAAGGAAGTTTTGTCGTTGCTCCAAAATTTGACCATGATCGCGGCTACCGAATCCAACCACGAGGAACTTGAAACGACTGTTTCTCGCGAACCATCTCGCCTTGCCTGGAATGTTTGTACCGAGAACAACAGTTTGCGAATAGATGCGATCCTGCAACCCGCCCTCAAGCGAGGTGGTTATGGCAAGGGGAAGAAAACAAAGCTAACTGCCCTCTTTCAAGAAGATCTCAATCTTTCCGAAGCCGATAAAAGAGTACGCCGAGCCATCAAGGGACATTCGGACCACTACTCCACCTCCTACTTCCTACACGCTCACGAGGCACTGACGGAACTGATCGGTGAATCCAACGTTCAGCTCGACGGCGAGCCAGCCACCGTCAAACATGCGGACGTCCTTGTCAATCTCGTGAAGGAAAACTCGCAATACCGCTTTACTACGAGCAATTCCAATGGCGACAAGTGCGGCCTTATCCTTGTGGAAAACTCCATCGTGCAAATCGACTCAAAGAACAAGACAATTGGGGTTGCTCCATGCTCTCAGTCTCAGGCCACGGTCATTCGACAGCTATTGAAAGCAGATCCGGTTTCTGACGTTCACGAAAAGCCGCTTGTCGAACAGGCCAAGAAACTCCGACACCTTGTCAGTCTAAAAATGGAGGAGTCGATCGCTGGCCGTTGGATCCGAGAAACCGTTAAGCCGGTCATTGTCCTGCGATCTCGCAAGGACGGTGCGCTCGACTACGGGATTCGCGTTCGCGATTCGCAAAACCGGCTGTTTAAGCCATGCCAAGGCATCCTCGTTCACGAATCAACTGACAACGGCAATACGGTTCAACTCGTTCGACAAGTCAGCCAAGAAAGCGAATTGCAATCGAGTGTCATGAAAAGGCTTGGGCTTAGAAATGTCAGCGCGGACGGTACCGTCCAAGGATTCGAAGAAGCTCTTGGTTTGATCGACCGTTTGCAGGCGTTTGAATCGGGCGCGCCCGACAAAAAGAGCATGGCGGATATGACTTGCCACCCGTTGGAAGTGCTTTGGGACAAAGCATCCGAACAACCCCTCAAGTTCCTTGGAACGGTTTCTGCCAACAATGTCCGTGTCGGCATTTCGCAAAAACGAGATTGGTTCAATCTGACTGGCGAATGCAAACTGGGAGATCAAACGTTGGATATCGCCGCCTTGCTCGAGGGATTGCGAGATGCAAGTTCAGCGGATATTCGGGGCGAGTTCGTCAAAGTAGGAGACGCCGGTTGGGCTCGCATCTCCGATCAACTGCGCAATAGCCTCAAACAATTGGATGATTCGATCAACCAAGAACGTGGCTCATTGCGATTCGACAAAACGTCGGCGCATGCGCTCCGGGCCATCCAACAACACATCCAAGTGGACTCAAGTCGAGCTTGGAACGAGTGTATGCTACGACTCGAATGCTCTGAGAAATTGGAGCCCTCGTTGCCATCGGGCTTGAAAGCGACAATGCGCGACTATCAACTCGAAGGCTTCAAGTGGCTGCGCCGCCTGGCTGAATGGGGTGTCGGTGGAATCCTGGCAGACGACATGGGGCTGGGCAAGACCATTCAAACGCTCGCGGTCCTACTGGATCGAGCCGCCGACGGCCCAGCCCTTGTCATTGCGCCTACGTCGGTCTGTTTCAACTGGATGCGAGAAGTCGAAAAATTTGCTCCCGACTTGACAGCTAGTATGTATCGCGAAACCGATAGATCGGACTTCCTCGATTCGGTTGGACCCAACCAAGTGGTCGTTTGCAGCTATGGGCTCGCACTCCGCGATGCCGACCGATTAGCCAAAGTCAAATGGGGATCGATGGTCTTGGATGAAGCCCAAGCGATCAAAAATAGCCGCAGCAAGACTTCCATAGCCATCAACACGATTCCAGCCAAGTGGAAAGTTGCGTTGACGGGAACACCGGTCGAGAATCATTTGGGTGAATTGTGGAGTCTGTTTCACGTTGTTTCGCCCGGCGTACTCGGTGGATGGGATCAGTTCCGAAATCGATTCGCGAGCCCCATCGAGAAGGAGAAAGACGATGACAGACGCAACGCACTCCGCACTCGGTTGACTCCGTTTATCCTACGTCGAACCAAAGGGCAAGTGCTCAAGGATTTGCCACCACGCACTGAGATGAATTTGGTGGTTGAACTCTCACCTGCCGAACGAGCCATCTATGACCAAGTTCGAATGTCCGCCCTCGGAGAAGTCGACTCGATTGCCAAACTCCCCGATATTCAAGATCAACGGTTCCGCATCCTGGCTCTGTTAACGAGGCTCAGGCAAATCGCTTGCCATCCAGGACTTGTGCATGATACTTGGACAGAGGGATCGGCCAAGCTGACACAGTTGTCCGAGACACTCTTGCAGTTAAAAGAAGAAGGGCACCGTGTTTTGATCTTCAGTCAATTCGTGAAACATCTAGCTTTGATCCGTGACATGCTGGATCAGGAAAAGATTACTTACCAGTATCTAGATGGATCCACACCGGCGGCCGCTAGGCAGCAACAGGTCGATCTATTCCAAAACGGCGATGCCACTGCGTTCCTTATTTCGCTAAAAGCGGGCGGTACTGGACTTAATTTGACCGCCGCTGACTATGTTATACACATGGATCCGTGGTGGAATCCTGCCGTCGAGGACCAAGCAACCGATCGAGCACACCGTATCGGACAGGATAAACCGGTCATGGTGTATCGTATTATCGCCCAAAATACGATCGAAGAAGAAATTCTCCGCCTCCACGATACCAAGCGCGATCTGGTGGCCGGCATACTGGATGGAACACACTCGGCAGCCAAACTTTCCACAGACGATTTGATTCAACTTTTACGAAGATAACCATTTGCCAAGCTCCCACGCCCGTCGCTTTCACTTTGGGAGGCTGCGATCTTATTGAATCGCTGGAAAGTAGCAGGCACACTCCCGTGTGCCGTAGCCTCAAAAACCAAAGGTTTTTGAATTGCGGACGGCACATGGAACGTGCCTGCTACCACCGGACTTGCGACAGTACAACCAGCACCCAACCTTTACTTTGGAAATTCAAGTGCCGATAGAATCCATTTCGAGTCCTAGCAACCAGCGCATCAAAGCAGCCAATTCTCTCCGCGAAGCCCGCGAACGTCGCGATAGCGGTTTGATGATCATCGATGGGGATTCATCCGCGAGACATGCATTTGCTGGAGGAATCGAATGCACCGAGCTCTTCTTGGCGGAATCCAATGATGAGTCCCATCGACATTTGATTCTCGATTGGCAAAAGCTCGTCCCTGAAATCCGAATCAATGTTCTTTCCAAACCCGCGATGGCCAAGCTTCAGTATGGAGATCGCGAGGAATCTCTCATCGCGATCGCGCGGCAACCAAGTTTGGCCCTTGAAACGCTCGATGAACGCATTGGTGAAACATTCGGAGACGGCAAATCCTCGTGTTTTCTCGTTTTGGACCAAATCGAGAAACCTGGAAATCTTGGGGCTGTTATGCGGACCGCGGATGCAGCGGGAGTTGTCGCGGTACTGCTGAGCGATCCAGTGAGCGAGACCTGGAATCCCAACGCGATACGAGCAAGTCTTGGTGCGTTGTTTCGGGTTCCCATGGCGATTGGTTCGGCAAATCAAGTCCAACGCTGGTTGACCGAACACTCGATTGCAATGTTCTCAACCCGCGTCGACGCCGATCGATCCTATACTGCAGTGGAGTACCCACATTCGGTCGCAATCGCGGTTGGAAACGAAAGCGAGGGACTTGGCGATCAGTGGAACAGGCAAGAGATTCAAGCGGTCCGTATTCCAATGCATGGCGAGATCGATTCTTTGAATGTATCTGTTAGCACGTCGATCGTGTTGTTCGAAATCCTGCGTCAACACGTTCGCTTGGATTGAACCCAAAACGCAATTACCTTTTTTCGGGCTTATCGGGAGCCTTGGTTTCTTTGCGAAAGTCCCACGGTGCGACGGGAGATTCTTGGGCCCAAAGACCTTTCTTTGCTTCCTTGGAAACCATTTCTGCTTTGGCTAGTTCTTCGGATTTATTGTATCGTTTGAAATGCCAGGCCATGCCTGATTTAATCATTTCCATATTGACATGCATGTCTTCGACATAGACTTGGGCAAGGAGTCGATCGTAAGTGTCTTTGCTCCCCCACGTCAACTTGACCGATTTGCCTTTCAGCAATTTGGTCAACGCGTTGGCCGACTCTTTGCCGAAGTCCTGTTTGAGTTCGGGAGCATCGATTCCCTCCAACTGCACTTCGTACTCCACTTCCTTGCTATCCATCACAAGAATGGAATCGCCATCGATGACCCGCTTCACTTTTGCTTCGAGCGAATCATCCCCAATGGAGAATGTCGAACCCAAAAGTGTCGCAAAACAAAAAAGGAATGGCCCGAGTTTCATAAACTGCCTCACTGAACAAAGGAGTATTGCTCGCCCTAGTAGCGCGATGTTGATAACGACCTCTATTCTAATATTCTAGCAAAACAAACCACGAGCGCGCAGCGGAAAGAAATTGAGATGCCAACCATTAACGTTTCTTCCTAATTCCAGCTAGACTAACGATCAACGCTTCCGGCGGATTGAACGAGTATGGCCCAACCATGTGGGTTTCGGTTCAGTAGCGCTTCCTCCAACGAAACAAGAGTCAATGCTCCACAATCAAGCTTTGCCGGGTTCCAGACATCCAAGATTCGCGATCGTTGGTGCTGGCATCAGCGGACTTACCATCGCTTGGTACCTTCAGAAGTTGCTTCCAAACTCCCACGTGGATGTCTTCGAATCCGGACGGGATGTTGGGGGGGTGATCCAAACAACCATCGCCGATTCCTTATTGGTCGAGTTGGGAGCGGACAATTTTGCAACATTGGTACCGGACGCGCTTCAATTTGTGAGCGAGATGGGGATCCGAGATGAGTTCATTGCGCCCAAGATGGAACATCGTATCGCACAAGTTGTACGAAACGGGAAAGTCTTACCCATCCCAGCAGGATTCTCGTTGATGCAGCCTACCCGGTTGTCTAGTGTTCTCTCGACTCAGACGCTAAGCATTTCTGGTCGGTTGCGAATGCTCGGGGAGTACTTCGTGAAACCTCGCCCTAGCACCGAGGACGAGAGTGTTGAGTCCTTTGCTGTTCGAAGGCTCGGGCGGGAATGCTTTGACCGTCTAGTAGAACCTATCGTAGGCGGTATCTTTACCGCCAGGGCTGAAACCTTGAGCATGCAAGCGGCAATGCCCCAGTTCGTGGCTATGGAGCGAGAATACGGCGGACTCATCAAGGCGGCACTGGCCAAGCGAAAAAGTCAAAGCCGTTCCGAAAATTCGGCTCGGCAAGCAACCGGTGCTCGATACGATCAATTCCTTGCACCGAAGCAGGGCATGAGCTGGTGGCTCAAAACGATCGCGTCGCAACTCAAGGTTGAAATCAAGTTCCAACACCGTGTGCGTGCATTGCAAAAAAACGCCGATGGTACTTGGACACTCACTTCGAAATGCGAGGCGGGAGAAAGCGCAAGCCAATCGGCAAACTATGATGGAGTATGTTTGGCATTGCCAAGTCCTCAAGCCGCGAAGCTTCTGCGAACTTGCAACAACAAGATAGCGACCCATCTAGAGCGAATTCCTTATGCATCCTCGGCGGTTGCGGTGCTAGCCATCCAGCGTCACGAAATCCGACCCGACGCGATTTGCTTCGGTATCGTGGTCCCTAAAATCGAACGTCGAGATTGTTTGGCCATCAGCCTTGCGAGCGAAAAATACCAAGGCAGATGTCCGGATGACATTGTGTTGGCAAGAGTCTTTATGGGGGGGGCCGTTCGCCCCGAATTGCTCGAAAAAAGCGATGATCAGTTGCTCGGTTTTGCCAAGAAAGAAGTTGAGGAATTGCTTGGTGCCAGCAGCTTGCCGCGTTGGCAGTCGCTTGTTCGCTGGAACGAAGCCATGCCACAATACTTGGTCGGTCACACGCAGCATATGGCAACTATTCGCGGGTTGCTCAAACAAGATCCAACGCTTGATTTGATCGGAAATGCATTCGATGGTGTTGGTATCCCGCAGTGCGTTCGGTTGGCAAGACGATCCGCCGAACACTTCGCAACCTTGTTCGCTCCTGGCGGGTTGACGTCCTCTTAGCAAAACACGCATTAGCTGCTACGGCAACACTTTTTTAATTTACAAGGTGCCACCCACGTTTTTAAATTTTTAGCTTGCCGGATAGACGGCGGGTCGGTAAGCTATAAAAAAAGGTCAATAGAACTGTTGCAACGAGTAGGAGAGCGAAAATGCCTAGACCGTTACGTTCTGAAATTTATAGTCCTTCCGAGGTTTCGATTCTGCACGTCTGTCAGCGCTGCGTTCGCAGGGCATTCTTGAGCGGCGTCGACGATTTCTCGGGAAAAGATTACTCCTACCGCAAAGAGTGGATTCGACAACGAATCGAAAAACTTGCCTCCGTCTTTGCCGTTGATGTTTTGTCTTACGCGATTCTCTCTAATCACCTGCACGTT
>JAIPFP010000219.1 GCA_021736575.1 Pirellula sp.
CAGCCACCAAAACAAGTTGGATCGAGGCCGATACCACAAGAGCGATCAGCAAAGGGATTAGCGAATCGCCCAAGATACGTTGGATTCCTCGGCATAGCCTTTCAAATGATTTACGGAAGTAGCTAGCATTTCGCTAGCCTTGTGCGATCCTACAACACGCGAGTCAAAACGCAAGGTCAGTGACAACCGCTCTGCATACTGTAGCGCAATCCAAGCGATGCACATCCATGGGGCGAGCGGTGCAAGTATTTCAATCGACTCGACTCTCGCTTGGCCAGCCACCAAACGTTTGTCCTCTTTCTTCACTAGGCTGGATCCTAAGAACAGCTTCCCTAGATTCGAGAATACGAGACTTGTTTCGCATCGCTTGGCTGCTGCCTTTTTTGGACGGTAACCGTTGAATGTCAGCATCTTCTTGATCCAAATCGAAAAATTAAAAATCAAAGGCAAACGATTTTTCTTGATGAGTTCTAACTCACTTTGAATACTTTGAAGCAACGCTTCATGATCTTGGATGTGGTTGCGAGTACGATCCAAAAAAACGCAGCTCACAATGTTCGCCGCCGATTGTTCCCGATAGTCTGCAGGGGTTCGCATACTAAATGGAACCATCATTCGAATCCAATCGTTACCGTTACTAATAGCTTCCCGAACGTTGGACTCGGAACTGCCTATAAAGATCGCTGCGGTCAGTAGCTCGTTTAAGTTCCACTTCCCGCGTCGAGCGGCTTGTCGAAGGCTTTCCGTTTCGTGTGTCGAGAATTGATGCGTGATCGCGTGAATCGACGCCTCCGGCATACCAATATTTTTGATCGCATTGTGGGCAACGATCGGAACTGGCGACCTCATCAAATACTGACGCACCCCCGCTAGACCAACACTCAGCTTGGGAAGAAGCCCCAACAACTTCAGACCAGTTAGTCCGAAGCGATTCCGATCCCGCAGCCTATCTTGCGATCGCTCGATGCGCGGCACCGTGTCCCCTCGACAAAGCGAGTCATAACATAACCACATCTCGTGAAACGCCGCGATAATTCCTTGGCCATCTGCAACCGCATGATGTACCGTTGCGAATATATGTGAATCTCCGCGGCCTGTCTGATGAACTTCCAACTTCAAACCGTGGTGGACTGCCAAATCGATGCTGGAGGTCGCTGGCCATTCGGGATTCGTATCGGCTGTTTTCCAATGCACAACTTGTTCAATTTGTGATTGGATTTGCCAAATGGATCGGCCAAATCGCCTTGTCAGCCGCGAACGCATGAGCGGGTTTTGCTCCAACATCTGCATTACGGATGTTTCGAAATGCTCGCGCACAATAAAACCTGAAACCACCATCTTTAAACAAATGGTGCATGGAAATCCTTCGAAGTCATGCGACAGCATCAGTTCCTCAAATGCGGTGCATGGCAGCTTGGAAATCGTATTCATGGTCCCTTGATTAATCCTAACAGTCGACGCGGGAATGCAAGACGTCGACCGTGGGCGACGCAAAGGCAATCACCGCAGTTTATTGAACCGTGTCGCTGTCGGCGAGGGTCAAGTGTTCGCCGGACGAACAACACAAACTTTGGCCGAAGGTACTATCGTCCACAGCTTTCGATTTAGCGATTTTTCGTTTGCCCCATCGGTCCGATTCGCCGAACCGAATGTAGGAATGAAGCATCGCTTCATCGATTTTGGGACAAGGAATGTGACCTGCAAATCGCTTTAGATTCGTGCAATCAAATCTTGGGTCCGTGCTTTCGTAGTTACTATACATTGCAAACCCAGGCAGCATCTCGGCTTCGAAGGCATTGAACGTCTTTGGGTCGATCGTGTTGTACCCAATGTATTCGATTCCAGTCGAGTTGAAGTAACTATATCCAGCGTCAATTATCTGCTTGGGAGTCAAACATTCGTCCGGAGCCAAATGAAAGGTGTTCCCGTGAGCGTCCGGGTTGGCATACAGAGCGACCATCGCACTTGATACCCAGTCTATGGGGACAACATTGCGCCTTTCATCTCCTCGCATGGGAAGTCTAAGTCGGGTTTGTCGCAAACCATCTGGCCCAATCGGTTGTCTTGGAACAATCAATGCCATCAAACGCAAGTAAAGGTATATGCCGTGGTAGGTGTTGGTGTAGCCCGACGTCGAATCCCCCGCAATAACAGCCGGGCGATATACGGTTAAGCTATCCAAACAGTCAGCGTTCCGGACCAGTGTTTCCGCCCTGAGCTTGCTCGACTCGTAGTCGTTACGAAACGACTGGCCTAGGTCCAACTCCGACTCGTAGATTGTTCCGTTGCGCAGTCCGCACACATAGGCGGTAGAAACATAGTGAAGCTCGCGGATTTTCGCCAGCCGACAAAGCGACAGCATGTTCTTCACCCCTCCGACGTTCGTTAGTTCGGGTTCGCCCGAGCCGTCCGCGTTAAACTTGAGTGACGCAGCGCTGTGCATGACCCCCTTACAGTTTTTGGCAACCCATCCAAGATCTCGCGTACTTAGCCCCAAGAGCGGCTCCCTTAAGTCCCCCTCAATAAAATGGGGACGAGTCAGTCGTTTACCTGACTGCTGTTCCCAAAACTGAAGAATCGACTCGATGCGTTCTTCAGCAGATTCCTTTTTGGTTCCTCGAACAACCATCGCAAGCTTCTCGCCGCGTTCTAAGAGATCCCGAACCAGATACCGACCAAGCAAACCAGTGCCCCCGGTCAAAAGCAAACAACTAGACAATCTATTTTCCCCCTCAAAGATGCCAACTCAAAGACGTTCGTACGATGTACCACATCGTTGTTTCACAAAAAAACACGTGACGGCTGTGACGGCTGCGTACTTCGTTTGACGACAGCTTGGTGAAACATATTAAACCGCACGGCGAACTAATGCTAGCAAAACCGCGAATTCTCGTTCTGGCGAGCATTCATTCGGTCGACCGAGTTAGGGGAACTTCGTAGCCACAACCTGCATTTGGCAGCGCCTCAAACGCCACTTGGTGTTATTACAAGAGCGAATCAAGGCCTCGAAAATCACTCGGTGTGTCACCGCCACCAAAGGGTATGTAGCGGACCATTTTGACGTTGTGTCCGTCCAAGAGGAGATACTCGATTCCCCGCCAACTAAGCTTCTTAATCCTGCACGCCCCCACCAGTGCCCGTAGATAGACAAGATGTGAAAGAACCAGAGCAGGCAAGTACATCCAAATAACACGTCCGTTGATCCACTTCGAATGGATACCGTTGTCACGTAGCGAACGCTGCATTCCAATCTCCACTGCGATGGTCGATGCGACCGCGGAAACCCAATAAGTGAATAGTGGAAACAGGCCGGCAATTAGAAATTGCTTGTCTGCCAGCAATACTGCGAGGCAGCAAATGATCGAGGGAGCGAACATACAACTACTAATCACCAGGGCGTGAAGAATTATGACTCCCCATCCGCTTGCGGCAGATTTCGCAGCTACCAGTTGTCTTTCGGACCACGTTATAAAGCTCGCAACTCGGATATTTTCGCGATTGGGCATAATGGCATTAGGTACAAAAGCCACCTGATAGCCATACGTTCGCATTTGTCGAACGACAGCTCCGTCATCCACTAGGGATCGTCGCCATTCAGCCAATATATGCGTACTGTCGATGGTATCACGTCGCATAGCCATGCTCCCACCCCAAGTGATACCGTTTAGCCAAACCTGAACAACGGCACCCGTATTCCAGAAGTATCGGACCATGGCTCCCCAGCTTGCCACTTCAGGCGTGTACCATCGATTGCCTGTGGAAACGCCAACTGCTGGATCGCTCAAGGGTTGCACTAGATCCCGAAGCCATTGTCGATGCGGCGACACATCTCCATCAATGAATGCCACGACTCCGTACTCAGGTCCAAGCTGCTCCACTGCTTCCGACAATGCACTGCACTTGAGACTACATGTTGAAAGCTTGCGTTGAAGCGTCATGACCTCAACTCGGTCCGGTGCCGACTGTCGAACTTGCTCGGCATCTTGCATGGCCGAATCTTGTTCACTATCGACAATAACAAAGAGTTTGAAGTCGGGATAGTCGAGGTCCAGAATCGTGGAAAGGTTCTCACACAGGAATGGGTCTGACCCTCGCAGCGACATAACAACAGCCGCTTTCGGAAATGGCTTCGAGAACGCTATGGTTCGTTGCTCGTTTGCGTACCGGCGGGAACTGTAGACAAGCCTCGCGTACAGGACCGCGAAAGCGAGCTGCCCAATCGAAAAAGCAACGATGGCGATGGCCAATAACCAGCAAGTAGTAAGCAACATCATTGGATCCTGGCGAAATAGATTCGTCCGTTAGTTTCGCCCTCGATCATGGATCACCCAGCGCATCGGACGTACAGGCTTTATCGTTTGGTACTGCGAGTCCGCCTAACGTAGTCTGCGCCCGAACGATCTGGGGCGATTCTTACCATCAATGCCAAGCCGAAGCGATTGAGGACAATCGCTCTACTCTGTTTGGAGCCGTTTGAATGGACGAGACCAAGAAAGTAATTTCCGGCTGGTAATTTCAACATTGACCTTATAGGCAAGTTTTTCGATACTTCACAATAGGTAAAAAGCATTTGCATTTTTCAAGTTCGTTTCCCGAGCCCGATTGCTAGTATCCTCATCGATGTCGACTTCCACCGAAAACGAGTTGGCTAGCTATTGTGTCGAGGTGTCGCGTCGTGCACGCCACGCGTCTAGGATACTATGCGGTTTGTCCGGGACCGTCAAAAATCGCTGGCTGATCGAATCCGCAAAGCGAATCGAGGCGTCGGGCGACAAAATCCTGGAAGCCAACAAGAATGATCTTCAAAATGCGGAGGGGTTCGGTTTGACTGCGGCCGAAGTGGACAGGCTCCGTCTCAGTACCGATCGGATCCAGCAAATCGCAGAGGGCCTTCGAGCAATCGCTGCCTTGCCGGATCCGGTTGGCGAATTGATAGAGGGTTCCACTCGACCCAATGGACTACAAATATCGAAAGTCCGAGTCCCGCTCGGAGTCCTCTTTTTTATCTACGAATCACGCCCCAACGTTTCAGCCGATGCAGCCGCGATCGCGGTCAAAAGCGGCAACGCCATCATTCTGCGAGGTGGCAAAGAAGCCATGCAAAGCTCGCGAGCGATCGTTGAGATCATGCAATTGGCTTGCGTTGATTTTGGCGTTCCGATCGACGCAGTTCAATTGGTTAACACCATCGATCGTGAAGCCGTCGGACATTTCCTAAAGCTCGATCAATGGATTGACCTTGTCATTCCTCGCGGCGGGGAAGGTCTCATTCGACGCGTGGTGGCAGAAGCGACGATGCCAGTCCTAAAGCATTACGACGGCAACTGCCATATCTATGTGGACGAGCACGCAGACCTGGCTATGTCCGTGCGTGTTGTCGAAAATGCGAAATGCCAACGCATGGGTGTTTGCAATGCCTTGGAATCATTGCTCGTTCATCGCGGCGTCGCGAAGGAGTTTCTGCCGATGCTTGCAATGCAGTTAACCCCAAACAAGATTGAGCTGAGGGGAGACGAAGAGACATTGACCCATTTGCCCAACGCGATAGCAGCAACCGAGCAAGATTGGTCGCAAGAGTATCTTGGTCCTGTGCTAAGCATTCGAGTGGTGGGTTCCATCGATGATGCCATTGAGCATATCAATCGCTACGGTTCGCATCATACCGATGCGATCATGACGGCTGACCTGTCCGCAGCCCGCCGGTTTGTTACCTTAGTGGATTCGGCCGCCGTGATCGTAAACGCTTCGACCCGTTTCAACGATGGTGGCCAGTTGGGGCTAGGCGCCGAGATTGGGATTAGCACCGACAAATTTCACGCGCGCGGTCCCTGTGGCTTGCGCGAGCTGACCACTTACAAATACGTTGTCTATGGGGATGGACATGTTCGAACTTAGGAATGGGAATTCGAAATGGCAGACGATGTACTAAGTGAGGATGTACTAAGTAGGGAGGACGTCGAGAGCTTATTGAAAGCACTCGACAATGGCCCCGCTCCAACTGCAACTCCAATAACGAAATCCGAGCCCAAAACGCAAGGCAGCAACGTTCGCGTTTTGGCATATGATTTCAAACGCCCTGAACGCGTTGGCAAGGAGCAGATGCGAGCGTTGCAAGCTTTGCACGACGGTTTCGCGCGGAATGTCGGGGCATCGCTATCAGCCGTTCTACGCAGCATTGTCGAAACTCGTCTGATCAGCGTCGACCAACTGAACTACAGCGAGTTCGTCTATAGCCTTGAGACACCATCTTGCTTTCATTTGCTCAAACCAAAGCCGTTGGACGGGAACTGGGTGCTGGATATCAGCCCGACCCTTCTCTACCCAATCATCGATCGTATGTTGGGAGGTACAGTCGATGCAGAGTCATCGCTGAAGCGTCCCCTATCCGACATAGAATTGAGACTTGCCAGTCGAATTACGAGTGTATTCCTGAGAGAGTTGCAAGTTGCTTGGTCCAGCGTCCTCGAGCTAACTATCGAGGTCGAACGGGTCGAAAGCAATCCGCAGTTGGTTCAAGTTATACCACCCAATGAAGTTGTCGTGATGGTAAGTTTCGAACTCTCCATTGGCAATATTCGCGGCATGGCACATTTGTGCATCCCGTACCATACGATCGAACGAGTCGGAAGTATGTTGACTAGCAACGGCTGGGTTGGCTACGCATCGGCGCATGCAAACTCCGAGAGCAAAGGAAAACGGATCTCGCGACTCGATGGTTCGCTTGCGGATGTTATCGTGACGCTTGCAAGATCAACCATCACAACAGCGGACGTCTTGGATTTGGAAGTGGGCGACATTATTTCGACGGAGACGGATATTAATCAACCGCTCGAAGTCGAAATCGCAGATCGAGTCAAGTTTCATGCTTTAGCCGGTTCCTTTAAGGGCCGCAAGGCAATTCAAATCGAACAGATTCTGAGCGCACCTCAAGAATGATTGGCAAAGAATGATTGGCGAAATCGTAATTCCCGCCAGGTTGGCCTCGACGCGTTTGCCAGAGAAGTTGTTGCTGAGCGAAACGGGTAGGACGGTACTCGAGCATACCTACCGTGCTTGCCAAACCGCCATTCGTCCTCGAGGCATTACCGTCGCAGTGGATCACGAGCGTTTGTTTGCAAATGTGAAGTCGTTTGGTGGCCGCGCTCAAATGACGGATCCGAATGCGCAAAGTGGCACCGACCGAGTTTCGGAAGTTGCTCGAAGTCGAGAGGACGTTGATATCTTCATCAATGTCCAAGGAGATGAACCAGAGATTGCCGGGAGCTCGATCGATGCGGTGATGCAATTGCTCGAATCCGATCCCACTGCGGATGTTGCGACTCTCGCGACTCCCATTCGGAGCAAAACCGATTTGGAGGATCCGGCATGCGTCAAAGTTGTCCAAGGTCATGACGGGGCGGCTCTCTATTTCAGTCGCTCCGTCGTCCCGCACCCTCGCACCTGGGAGGATGGTTTGCTCAACAAGGAGCCTGCCCAATTCCTACAACATCTGGGCATTTACGCTTATCGACGGGATTTTCTGATGCGGCTGGAGGGACTGCCGCCGAGCGATCTTGAGCAAATCGAGAAGCTGGAGCAGCTCCGATTCTTGCAGGCGGGATGTCGGATTTTGGTGGGAATCGTTGCAAGATCGCCCCGAGGAATCGACACCCGTGACGACTACGAGAACTTTAAGGCCCGTTGGCGAGAAAAAACGTCCTGAAATCGCACCCTAGAATTCCCCGACAGAGTTGTGTGAGTTGGCATTGGTGAATACCATTTCTACCTCGGTTTCTACCTCGGTGGTCGCAATTCCTCTGTCCATTTAAGAAAACTATGTCATCAGCAACTCCAATTACCGTCGCGCACGGTGACGGTATCGGGCCGGAAATTATGGCAGCAACCCTCCAAATCCTAAAGGAGGCTGGTGCACGACTCGACATTCAGACCATTGAAATCGGCGAAAAGCAGTACCTCAAAGGGAACTTGGCAGGTATTGAACCAGGCGCCTTCGAAAGCTTACGCCGAACCAAGGTTTTCTTAAAAGCCCCCATCACAACGCCGCAAGGGGGTGGCTATAAGTCACTCAACGTCGCTACTCGCAAGGCTTTCGGGCTATATGCCAATATTCGTCCCTGCTTGAGCTACGATCCGTATATCCGAACAAAGCACCCGAAAATGGACGTCGTGATCGTTCGAGAAAACGAAGAAGATCTCTACACGGGGATCGAGCACCGACAAACCATCGATGTCATGCAATGCTTAAAGTTGATCTCGCGTCCGGGTAGTGAAAAGATCGTTCGCTATGCGTTTGAATTCGCACGTGCCTACGGTCGCAAGAAGGTGACTTGCTTCACCAAAGACAACATCATGAAGATGACCGACGGTTTGTTTCACAAGGTCTTCGACGAGATCAGCCCCGAGTATCCGGACATTGAAAATGAACATTGGATCGTCGATATTGGGGCGGCGAAGCTTGCAGACACCCCCGAAGCGTTCGATGTCATCGTAATGCCGAATCTCTATGGCGATATCTTGTCCGACGTTGCGGCCCAGATCGCTGGTTCGGTTGGTTTAGCCGGCAGCGCAAACATCGGCGATAGCTGTGCGATGTTCGAAGCGATTCACGGATCCGCTCCGCGGCGCGCTGGCCAAAACCTAGCGAATCCATCGGGACTTTTCCTTGGTGCGATTCAAATGCTAGTCCACATTGGTCAGGCGGATATCGCCGAACTGGCCCACAATGCTTGGCTAAAAACGATCGAGGATGGCGTGCATACCTACGACATTTTCAAGGAAGGAATTTCCAAAGAAAAGGTTGGCACAAAAGAGTTCGCAGCCGCGGTCGTTTCCCGAGTTGGCCAAAAGCCGGAACTGTTGAAAGCCGTCAACTATTCCAAAGCGTTGGAAAGACCATTGACAACCCGCCCTCCATACATCCGGTCCTCCGAGAAGAAGGCGTATGTCGGCGTCGATGTGTTCATCGATTGTATCGACAAAGCGGACGTGCTCGCTGCCAAGCTCAAGCCGCTGGGGATCGACGGCTTGGAACTTGAAATGCTCTCGAATCGGGGGATGAAAGTATGGCCAGGAGGAACCGAAGACACTTTCCTTTCGGATTCGTTCCGGTGCCGTTTTCTTGTTCCGTTTGATAAAGGAGCGGTCACGACCCACAAAGCGACCATGGGTTTGTTTAACCGAATCATCGAGACTGGTCTCGACATCATCAAGCACGAAGGTCTTTACACGTTCGATGGCAAGGTTGGTTTCTCGCGAGAATAGTCTGCGGAGGGTCTCGTTCACAAGGCTTGCTGTGTGTCTCCGTGCGACACATCCCCCCGAAAACCGTCTCTTTGTTGCACTGTGCAATCTAGTTACCAGGCTCTGCCTGGTAACTCAATGCAAGCGAGGCTCAGCCTCGCCGAAATGCATCCTTAGTTTGTGACTCGGGAGGCAGGAGCCTCCACACCAACGCGTTCCAAGGCAGAGCCTGGGAACGAGTAGTCTCATGTGCAACGTTAATTACAATCAATAGTACTAGGCTAGCTCGTCATTTGACAATTGGAAATGGACGCTCCGTTAGGCTTTCCACTGGCTTTTCCATAAGCCAATCCACGATCAAACGGGGCAAGCTGATCCAGTCAATCAAGAAATCGCCGACGCCAGTAAAGCCATTTAACGCAAACGCAGCGATGCAACCCGCTACCAGCAAATTGATCGCCGGCAAAAACATCCAGCAGAACTTGCGACCAAGGCGTCGGAGTTCGCTTGTGCCGGTTTGGCACTGAATCATGACGGCGACCATGTGATAGCTGACTCCGAACCCAAGCACTAGGCAGCGAAGGGATTGGAACAAAATCAAGGAAACGAGCCACAACACAATCGTTGCGGTAGGCACAAAATAGGGAGCGGCCAGCATGACCCAATTCCCCCGCCCGAGCCAACGAACCCTAGAGCCTTTGTTTTCATTCTTGCCATAACCTACCACCGGGTGCAACATGGCGAGCGCCAAAACCGACTGTGTCAGGTCTCGCTCTAACTCGATAAACCGAATGGCGAACGCCGACTGAGCGATGGTTGTTCGAGCCAGCAAAACGAACAGGAAAACTCCAATGCCGAACATCGTCGAATAGCCGGGATAGGTGGGGCACTGGTTCAACAGATTCCCCCATGCGTAAATCGTGAACGGCAAAGTTGCAACGGCCATGCCTGCCGCTGGCCATTTTGTCCGTTCCACGAGTCTGTCAATTTGTTTTGAAATCATAGCATCGCTAGTGTAATCGCTCTTCAAGCTCCTTTGGCCCCAGGTTGACCTTGGAATTTGGGATAAGCCGGTTAAGCTTTTGTCTGGGAAACTGCGCATTGTTCGCTCTAGCCCACAGATTATTCGAAAACGGTTTCAAAAAGAGAAGGTTCATGAAAACAGTTGAACACGACGTTGTTGTCTTGGGTGGTGGTCCTGGCGGCTATGTTGCGGCTATCAGGGCAGCCCAACTAGGATTAAACGCTGCTTGTATCGACGACAACGCGAAATTCGGGGGGACTTGCCTACGCGTCGGTTGCATCCCAAGCAAAGCGTTACTGGAGTCAAGCCATATCTATCATGACACCAAGAGCGGACTTGCCAACCATGGCGTTGTCGTCGGAAACGTCCAGCTTGACCTGCCAGCCATGATGAAACGCAAGGATCAGGTGGTTCAAACGCTGACTGGCGGCATCGACTTACTCTTTAAGAAAAACAAAGTCACCCCGTATCGCGGGCAAGGTCGATTGAATGATGCCAATTCGGTCGTAGTGCAAGTCGGTGATGAAACGATTTTGCTAAAAGCCAAACATATTATTCTCGCGACCGGCTCGCGGCCCGCAACGATGCGAGGTGTCGAGGAAGACGGAAATTGGATCGGCAACAGCACGGCTGCACTTGCCTATCCAACGGTGCCCGAAACGCTAACCGTCATCGGTGGTGGCTACATTGGCCTCGAATTGGGTAGTGTGTGGAACCGATTAGGGAGCAAGGTAGTGGTTCTTGAGGCCATGGATCGTATGTTGCCTGGCATGGATCAAGAGCTTAGCCAACTTGCGTTTCGCATTTTTAGC
>JAIPFP010000220.1 GCA_021736575.1 Pirellula sp.
ATACGATAAACATCATTGTTTTTCGCACCCTAAACGAGCCCTTACTTTCGGCTCGGCAGTGGCAGTGGCAGCAACAGTGGCAGCAACAGTGGCAGTGGCAGTGACAGTGGCTTCTATCAAGATACCGTTTGGCATTTCCATTCTCTCAAAGAAAACGTCCGACCAAGGTGTCTCTTCTGCACTCAAGACCCTTCCTCCGATCGTTCGCTGGCGAGTCGTCCTGTTCACTCCCTGTGCGTACTCAATCGACTCTTGATCCGATAATTTGAGAGTTAACGAGTCGCGATTTGGACCAAGACTTGCCTCCTCTGCTTGATGAATATCGAGTCTTAGCTGATCCGTCCAACGTTGTCCCGTGTGTTGAGCAAACATGCGATCGATCGTATGCGAATAGCCTTGGATTGCCCTCCGCGTTAGAACCACAAGCATGCCGCTTAGCATCGAAACAAGAATCATCGATGCCACCATCTGGACAAGCGTATAACCACCTCGCTCAAGTTGCCTACGCTTCATGGTTTTGGCACCCAGAATGTAAGTGGACCGACTTCGCTTACATTGTCGGAATTGGCTCGTTCAAACTGCAATGACAGTGTAATGCGTTTCATGATCATCGGTTCGGTCTCATCCACGACGACCGCTTTCCATGATCGAGCAAACTCTTGAAAGGCGTTGTGATCTGGAATCGGGATCGCCTCGATATTGGATTGCGAGATTGAGTCAAAGTCCCACGTCCCGATCGATTCGCGAGCGTTGATGAGGTCGCGGTGAGCTACCTGCACCCGATTCGACTCACGACTTAAATTCTCAGTTTGGATTCCGATCTTGGTTACCAACGCGGCAATCGGCAGCAGCATTGCAATTGCGACCAAGCATTCGCCAATGGTGTATCCAAACCGAACTCGCGATTCGGTTGCCCGCCGTTTCCTAACTCGGCCCGGACAGGCCATCGTCACCAATGTCGCTTTGCGCTCGTGAGCTGTCCTTGAATTCATGATGGCACAATTCGCATGATAAGGGTTGCAAGCAGGTAAAACTCGGCATAGGCAATCACCCCAACGATCGCGGCAGCAAGTACCACGATCGACACCGTCATGAGATCGATCACCATCAAATACCATTCCATCCAAAAAAAGTAGTTGCGTGCAGCGATTTGACGGAGTACCCATGCCAATTGACGGGGTTCCTTTGCCAAACTCAGCAATCCTCGCTGTGACGATCGAATCATCTTTCGTTTCGCAAATGCTTCTTGGACGGAAACTCCTCGTTCCAAATCCTTCGCAATCAAACGCAAATTGGATCGTTGTCGCGAAATCGGGTGGATTTTGCTCGATTCCATGAGCACGTAATGGATTCGAAAATCAGACTCAAGAGCTTCGCCGATACCCCGCAACGTCCAGGCTCGATTGGCAGGTGCCATCCAAAGGCCAATCATCCAAGCCTTCAAGCCTGGAATCCACGTTATTGACGCGAACAGGACGAAAGCCACAGCCAGAAAGATGGCCGCCGAAGTACTATAAAACGGCTCGGTCAGCTCGTAGAGAATAAACATGAGAACCCTTTCGGCAAAAGTCGAATTCAAATCGACCTTGTTGAGAGCTGCGACGATGGGGTCTTGAAATCCAAATTCTAAAAACATTTGTTTTGCGGTTGGCCAAGTAATCAAAAGCGTAAGCGCAATGAGAAATGCGATACCGATCGTAAATAGGAAAACCATCCACTTGAGTCCGTTGAGCCGTTCAAGCACTCGGAGCGACTGATCTGACCATGGAGACTGCGTCGCTAGTATGGATTTCGATTCCTCCATTTTGTCGAAGCGAGCGATCAAAGCTACCAACCATCGCTGTTGATTTTCCGCTGCGAGTCGGCTTTGAGAAAACGCGGACTCGCACGACGCCCCATTGTTAATCAGTTTCGCGAACTTGCGAACACGGCGACGAAGTCCACCGGATGTTTCCGCAACCAAATCGTTGGCAATTCTCTCGGCGGAGCTTAGTTGGCCAGCTCCCGATAGCAAAGCTTGGGAAGCCGCAAAGAACTTCATTTCGGAGTTGTTCTTGCGCATCGCCGCGACCGCCATCGACAGTGGGATTAGATAGATAAGGTCAACGAGCGTACAACGCAAAGACAATCCAATCAACGCGATCGCCAGGCACGTTGCCGCAAAGAGTTTGATGACGGATACAATTCCCGTGTTTGTTTTCGCTTGATTCAATCGAAACATCGAATGCAAGAACACAAAATTCACGACGGCGATTGGAAATAGCAAGAACCAATTTTCAGTGCTTCCATAGAAATCCAGCAAAGAAAAACTGCCATTGATACCTTGTAGTAGGAGGCATACATCAACAGCAATCCTTGCATACATACATACCACCAACAACAAACAGACACGTGTCGCCAACCTGTTTAAAGCGGTCGCTCTTTGTTCGAACAATCGATTTGCGAGAGACGCGAGGTCTTGCACTTTCGACGGAGTATCGTGTTGCGCATCGAATAATCGCTGAGTTGCTGGCCTGAGGAATTCGTCGCACAGCATGGAGTTGCGAATGGCTTGCTCAAGCGATTCGCCATCGCTAATTCGCTTTTGCAACCCCTTGGCCGGAATCGCGAGAAGGCTTCCATGAACGCTGGACATCAATGCTTCTACAGCTTGATCGGTCGTGATCCCCGTTCGCAACAGAACAGCCAAGGGGTTTAACAAGTCTCGCAACATCGACCAACGAATGAGCTTTCCAACCCAGGGTAGATGGATCAGGAGACTCAATTGCATCCGACGCGGAGCCATGCAAATTATGATCAGGCCTACCAGGAGCAACCAACCTACCATCGCCGCCGCCGCAATCGATCGCACTAGTTGCGACTGAAAAGAACGAGGAATAACATCGATGATGCGGTTTCCTCGGGTCCAATCGTACCATTCCACATTTTTCAGTTGGCTCCAACCTATCCATGCCACGAGACTCGTCAGAAAAAAGGTTGCGACAAGAATGCTGACTGGGTAAATCAGCGGAATCAAACTTTTGGCAACGGTCTTGGAGCTGCGTTTCGAGCGAAGTAAATCCGAGAGTGTCTGGACTGGGTCCGGACAAAAGGAAACCGCGTGGAGCCAATTCTTGAGGACCTTTGGAAGTCGGGCATGATCGATGGACTCTGTCCACACCTGCCCAGAGCCCAATCGTTTCGAAAATCGAGTCAGAGGCAGTCGCCAACGAGCCGGTGCTAATTCGGATGCCAATTGCAACTTGAGTTGCTCGACAGCTTGTTCAGGGGATTGGTGATTGACGTCCGGCACATATTTCATTTCCGGATTGTATCAAAAAGATCTAGTAAAGTAGTAGGCACATCTTTTGATCTTGCTCCCCTCGCCCTGTACTCGGGGAGAGGGGTTGGGGGTGAGGGGTTTGCGGACGGCACGGCGGAGCGTGCCTGCTACCTTTGTTGGCTGTGTCCATAACACTACTTCAATGGCGAAAACGGGGCAGGGGTCAAAAACAAACTTTTGACTCCATTGCCAGCCGTGAGCGAACCGCCGGCTCCTACTTCGGACTCTTTCCTTGCTTTCGTCCAATCCGCATCCGCCCCGAATTTTTTGAAGGACTCTTGAGCGGCTTCTGGTGATGCGTGCGCAATGAAGTAAACCAAGGCGTTACCGGTCGCAGGCATGTTCGCGTCGGCATCGCTCGTCGCTTTTCCAACAGGAGAAACGGCCTCGAGCAACTTGCCACTCGTCAACGACTCGCCGTCGAGAACGGACCAGTATGCAATATTCGTCATGCCGTACTTTTCGAACAACTTAAGCGTATGGTTTCGAAAGCGACTATTGAGGGCGGCCAAGTTTCCTTTGGAAGCAATGTAGGTCCTAAGCTCAAAAACCCGATTGCCAACTTGTTTCGTATCCAGGTTTGGACTGTAGTCATTTTCGGATAAGAAGACTCGCTCAAAAGACTGAACTGGCTTTTTGCCATCGACAGCCGATTTTTGAACCACGTCTTTCCAGCCCGCGTCGTTTTGAAAGGAAGCCCAAGCGGCGTCGCACGAAGCCTTGTCTTTGTGGGAGACCAACGTAAAAACCCGTTCATCTTTGGTATCGACAGGTGTCCAAACGGCAACCAAGTTCAGGTTGTGTTTCTTCATATATTCCGTGCCGCCGCCAGCGATGAGCTTGAGCACGTCTGCTTGCCGCCCAGGTTCGGAGACGTACGATCGAAGTTCGTAAAGTTTACTCGAAGGTTTCGTTTGGGCCCAAACTGCGCTCGTTAACATTGAAATAGCCATAAAAGTGGAGAGGAATTTTGCAATCATGAATCAGCGTCCCGTGGTTGAAAGTGTTTCTAGTCAAATTGCCTGGATAGGCGGCACCATTGTACCAAGTCAATTCGCAGTGCAAGCGGCCGTGTGAAATCTACCTGGTACTCGGGTGGCAGACCACCACGGAACGGGTTGTGTGAAATGGTTCTGGAACGATACTATTGGGTGTGCAAAATCGACACAATTGTTTGATTCCCAGTGGAGACCGTTTCCAATCGCAACTACGCCCCTAGAACTTGTAAAGCACTTCCAGCAACTCCGTACGTGGTTGAGCATGGAGTCGGATGCTGAGCGACTGCGAATGATCGAACGCCGCAAGATTCGTACGCAAGCAAATGCTGAGGCTCGCGGTGATACCTTGATCGATCTTGTCATCGAAGACCACCGGACGGGCTTGGGAGGCCGGTTTTTGGTTACGTTCGTGAAACGCAATCGAACGCAAAATCTTCCTTGGAATCGTTTTCGTGTCGGTTCGCCCGTGATTGTCGCGGATGAGCTTGAGGAACACGACTCGGAATATGGAATCGTATGCGGCCGGAACGTCGGCTCCATCGAAGTTGCATTCGACGAATGGCCCGAGGGAGATCGTTTCCGATTGGATTTATCTGCGGATGAGATTACTCGAAATCGGCAATTGACGGCACTGAGTGCGGTTGGAAATGCTCGCGGTCGAGTCGCACAACTTCGTGAAATCTTGCTTGGGGCGAGAGAGCCTCGCTTCGATCCCCTTGCCCCCTTCGTCATCGATCCGAAGTTCAACGAATCGCAACAACAAGCCATTCAGTTCGCCCTTTCAAGCCGAGACCTTGCGATCATTCATGGTCCACCGGGTACAGGAAAAACGACCACCGTCGTCGAACTTATTCGTCAGTCCGTTGCCAAGGGGTTGAAAGTTCTGGCCTGCGCTCCAAGCAACACGGGTGTCGATAATCTCCTCGAGAAGCTGATTGCCAATCGTGTGCAAGTGGTCCGCATCGGTCACCCCGCCCGGGTTCAAGAGGATTTGCAACCTTATACGCTCGATGCGTTGGTGGAATCCGACCCAGCCACGAAAGTGGTTTCCGATATGATGCGAGAAGCAGAAAAGATCGCTCGCAAGGCAGGCAAGTACACTCGCGCCAGGCCAGTGCCTGGTTCTCGCAACGACATGCGTCAAGAATCTCGCCAGTTGCGAGAGGATGCGAAACTTTACGAACGCCAGATCATCGCCAATATTCTGGATCGAGCAGATGTGATATGTGCAACCACCAATTTTGATCCGGATATCCTCGGTGATCGGCAGTTCGACTTGGGGGTCGTCGATGAAGCATGCCAAAGCACCGAGCCCGGCAACTGGCCCGTCGTCTTGCGAGCCGATCGAATCGTACTGGCGGGCGATCATTGCCAGCTCCCACCAACCATCATCTCAACGGAGGCCGCCGAACAAGGATTCGCGGTCAGCTTGATGGAACGCCTCATTCGCACCTATGGTGACAAAACGACCAGGCAACTCAACGTTCAGTATCGTATGCACGAGCAAATCATGCAGTACTCGTCGCAATGTTTTTACGAGGGGAGTCTGATTGCGCACGATTCCGTTCGCACACACTTGTTGAGCGACTTGATCCAACCGCCCCACCCCCCCATGACACTATCCCCTGTCACATTTGTGGATACGGCTGGCGCTGGCTGGGAAGAGCAACCCGAACCTGACGGGGAGAGTCGTTTCAATCCCCAAGAGGCTCAATGGATTCTTCAGCAATTGCGGGAACTCTGCAATTTGGGCATCCCCCCAGAGGGTATCGCCGTTATTGCTCCGTACGCCGCTCAAGTGCGCTGGTTGAGACAACAGTGCCCATTTCGCGCCATCGAAATCGATACGGTAGATGGTTTTCAGGGCCGTGAAAAAGAAGCCATTCTGATTACACTCGTTCGGTCCAACTCCAACTCTGAAATTGGATTCCTGGCGGATACGCGTCGAATGAACGTGGCGTTGACGCGAGCCAAACGCAAACTGATCGTTATCGGAGACAGCGCGACGCTCGCGACCAATGAGTTCTATGCAAACATGATCGAATACATTGAAAATATTGGCGGCTATCGATCCATTTGGGATTGGGAATATGGCGAAAACACCAGCCTGACTGGGCTGGAAGGCTAGGAATCGCTTGCGGATCCGGCCCATATGACACAGCCGACCAAAGTCAAAGTAGTAGGCACATTCCATGTGCCGTCCACCAAGAATCCTGGTAAAAGTTTGACTGAGAACGGCACGGTGGAGTGTGCCTATACCGTTTATCGGCTGTGTCCCAAATGCTCGGCATCGAAGCGATGTTCTTCCGCCTATTCATGGAAAACCATCCGATCTGCGCCGCAGCAACCGTAACAAACTCGGTCGTGATTCCCACCGATGTGACCTACGTCGAACCGAACCGAGCCGGGAGCGGTGAAGGAGAAGACGCGAGTCGGCAGGTGGAAAACGTTCCATCGAAATCGCAACGGATAGACGCAGTCTATATGCAGTATGGGCAAGATTTTTTCCCGGATTTTGAATTCCTTGGGGTTCGAGGCAGCAGGCTCCGCCGAAGTTCAGCGATCCATTAAAACTCTTGGGTTCGACGGAGAATCGCCTTGGCTACCCCACGGAAAAAACCAGAAATTGAGAGGGCCGAGTTTTTGAGGGGCTGGACGACTTTTAATTGTTGGACAATACTCTTGATTCATTCACGGTTGAACTGTGAGTTTTTAGTGATCAGCGTTTTGCAAGTACCTCTCTTTCTAGGAATATTTCATGAATTTAGTAGATTTAATTAAGAGTCAAATAACGCCCGACATGATTGGAAAGCTGGCCGGACAACTCGGCACAAGCGAGACCCAAGCCAAGTCTGCGGTTGGCGCTGCGGTCCCTACGCTTTTGTCGGCCCTTGCAGGCTCCGCTTCACAAGCGGGTGGCGCACAAAAGATGCTGTCCGCATTAAGCGGTCTTGGCTCCATGGGCGATATGTTGTCTGGGGCTTCAGCGGACAAAGGGTCCGGGCTGCTTAGTTCCTTGTTGGGTGGAGGCACAGTCTCTGGAATCGTTTCGTTGCTCTCGAAATTCTTGGGCTTGGGTGGGGATCCAACCACTAAGCTTCTTGGTTATTTAGCGCCGATGGTGCTCGGTGGCGTGATGAGCTCGTTCAAAGGAAAAACCCCTGACGCCGCAGGCCTAACAAACTTGTTTGCAGAGAACAAAAGTGCCATTGCCAATGCAATTCCGTCCGGACTGTCGCTGGCCAATATTCCAGGATTTACCAATGCAAGCGAAGCAGTTCGATCGACTGCTACGACAGCAACCCGAAATGTTGGTCGTGCAGCCGAAACTGCTACCGATGCTGCGTCACCGCTAAAGTACCTGCTTCCCCTCTTGGGGCTCGCAGCCGTGCTAGGTGGTTTGTGGTGGGTCTTTAATCAAGCACCGGCCGTACCGGCGCCAGCCGTTAAGGCTCCGGTCGTAGTGACACCTCGAGTGCCAGAAGTCACCATGCCAACGGTTCCAGCAATTCCTAACGTTCCAGCAATTCCTGCAGAAGCTTTAAAACTCGGCACTGATTTGACCGGTTGGTTCACTTCATTGACGGGCTCTCTCGGCGGAATCACGGATGCGGCCACTGCGGAAGCAGCCTTGCCGAAACTCAAGGATGCTGCCAGCCAGTTGGAGTCTGCAAAATCCGTGTTTGACACTCTTCCAGCTCCTGGCAAATCTTCCGTTTTGTCCATCATCACATCGAACCTTGGAGGTCTCAAGGACTTGATCGCCAAGATAGCGAGTATTCCAGGCGTCGGTGGCCTAGTGAAACCAATCACCGATTCGATTCTGAATACGCTAACTGCAATGGGCAGCTAAGGTTAAGCGAATGGTTTTGGGTTGTAATCCAAGACCAGACCTCGAAAAGTCGTCGTGGGTCGGGTAGTTGTCAAAGGTAGGATGGAGTTAGTTCTATGAGAAAAGGTCTTTGTGTTTTGTTGCTTTCGTTGTTTGTACTGTCGAAGACGAGTGATGCGGACGACAACATGAAGGCCTTTCCACCTGCCGATGAAGGAATGTCCCGATTCGTTCTTCAGCTTCCTGAACAGGCTGACGAAACGCTAATCAAGGTTCAGTTGCTGGTAGGAAAAACGGTTCAGACCGACGAGCAAAACCGGTATTTCTTTGGTGGCAAGATAAACGAGGAAACCATCCAAGGTTGGGGGTTTCCTCGTTTCGTGGTGAAGGAATTGGGGCCCATGGCTGGCACCTTGATGGCCATTGATCCGCAAGCCCCCAAAGTGAGCCGATTCATTACCCTTGGTGGCGAACCCTTTCTTGTTCGATATAACAGCCGTTTACCATTGGTTGTCTATGTTCCCAATGGTGTCGAAGTCCGCTATCGCCTTTGGAAAGCCGAGCCAGATACGAAAGTCATAGCGAAGGGTTAAGTGTTTTTCGCCTCACGACGAAGTTGGGTTGGAGGCCGAAAATCGATTGCAAAAAATCATCGAGAGACTTACGATAAGCGAGCAGTATTCTCATTGTTCCCACTGTGTCGTGAAATCGGAAGTTTATTAGCTCGATATGTTTTACTGGATCTACGATATTCCGAATTGGCAACTGGCCGCCATGATCTCGGGCGGGTTTGTCCTCATCTATTGGTTTGGGGCCATCTTGATAAGTCCCATTCTACGTCGTTTAGTGCGATCGACGTCTGGTAGCAACGACGTTGTCGGTTACATTCTCTCAAGCTTTGGCGTCTTCTACGGTCTATTGCTCGGTCTGATCGCAATTGCCGCCCATCAAAACTATACGAATGTCGAAGATGCCGTGGCGAGAGAGGCCATCGCCTTGTCGGCATTGAATCAGGATTCCAAAGCCTATCCGGAACCACTCGGGCAAAACCTGCGCTGGGTGCTCCGTGATTACTGCCGATATGTCATCAAGTACGCTTGGCCTCTACAGCAAAAGGGAATTATACCGGAGGGTGGGAGAGTTAGGGTCACTGCGTTCCATGAGAAGCTGCTGTCCTTTGAGCCGCAGACCAGTCGGGAAGAGATCATTCATGCCGAGACCCTCCGTCAATTCAATAACTTCTTTGAATGCCGGCGGATGCGACTTCAAGCCGTTACCACATCCATCCCGCCTGTCATGTGGTATGTCGTAATTGTGGGGGCCTTTATTAATTTAGTGATTGTGTGGATGTTCGACATGAGACTCATGACCCAATTCACGCTTGGGGGGCTACTTTCGCTTTTTCTAGGTACGATGATGTTTCTCATTGCGGCGATGGACAACCCCTTGCGAGGTGAGGTGAGTGTGTCGCCTGCGGCCTTTGAACTCGTTTATAAGGTCATGATGGACGATGCCTACTAGGAACAAGACGTTGAAGAAAATTCAAAGCGGTAGACGCACGCGTCGCGACTGGTTGAAACAGAGTGCAAAGGCCGTAGCCTTGGCTTCACTGCCAGGTTGTGAAAGGCTAATCCCTGTTGGTCAAACCGCGGTGAAGGTCGGTTTGCTCCACTCGCAGACCGGGGCGATGGCGATTAGTGAAACGTCACTGCGTGATGCGGGGCTGATCGCGATCGAGGAGATTAATGCGGCGGGTGGTGTGTTAGGCTATCCGATCGAGGCCGTTGTGGAAGATGGACGCTCTCGGTCCCTAGACGAGTTTCCCAGGAAAGCTCGTAAACTTCTTTCCGATGACAAGGTCGTCGCGGTCTTCGGTTGCTGGGCTTCAGCGAGTCGTAAGGCTGTCCTACCGTTGTTCGAAAAGTTGAACGGTTTACTTTTTTATCCGGTGCAGTACGAAGGAAACGAATCTTCGAAAAATATCATCTACACCGGAGCGACGCCGAACCAACAAATCCTGCCAGCACTCGACTGGTTTACCAGCAAGGCTGGCGGAGCACATAAGCGTTTTTATCTAGTTGGCTCAGATACGGACTACCTTTACTCGAGAACGGCGAACTTCATCGTCAAGAAGTACTTGGAGTCACTCGGCGCTTCCGTGGTCGGCGAGGAGCATGCCACATTAGGTCAACAAGACTTCAAGGGTACTGTCGAGGCCATCAAGAAGTCGGATGCGGACATCATTTTCAGCACGATTACCGGCGACAGCAACGTCGGTTTCTACAGAGCGTTAGCGGCCCAGGGGATTACAGCCGATAACATTCCGGTCGTAGCGACCAGCGTCGGTGAGGACGAACTTCGGAGTCTCCTCCCGTCTCAGGTTCAAGGTCACTATTCGGCCTGGACCTATTTCCAGAGTCTGAATAATCCCCGGAACAAGCGATTCGTCGAGCTTTGGAAGAGAGAGTTTGGAAATGATCGTGTGACCGATGATCCGATCGAGGCCGCTTATACCCAGGTCTATCTGTGGAAGCTGGCCGCTGAGAAAGCCGGCAGCTTTGATGTTGACAAGGTTCGCAAGGCGCTAGGAAGCATTACCGATTTCGATGCTCCGAGCGGCAAGGTTAAAATAGATCCGAAAACGCAGCATATGTTCAAGCGTTTTCGATTAGGCAGGATACGCGAAGATCGACAATTCGAGATCGTACACGAGTCGGCAGACTGGATTGCCCCCGACCCGTACCCTCAAATGTCGTTCCCCGGTTGGAAATGCGACTGGACCCACAATGGGATCACCGAAGGCGAGCCGGTCCAGATATAATTTCTAGTGGCGTCGGGCCTCATGTTTACCCACATCTTTTGAACTTGCTCCCCTCGCCCTGTACTCGGGGAGAGGGGCCGGGG
>JAIPFP010000221.1 GCA_021736575.1 Pirellula sp.
GGTCACCGCATCGCATAATCCGCCAAGCGACAATGCCGTGAAAGTCTATTGGTCGACCGGGGGGCAAGTGCTGCCACCTCACGACTCCGCCATCATCGATCGCGTGATGAACGTCCAGCAAATCAAAACGGTTTCGTTCGCCGACGCACTTTCGCAAGGCAAGGTAACGATTGTCACCCAAGAGATCGACGACGCATATTTGGCTGCGGCTGGCAAGTTTGCGTGGCCTGGTCCTCGAGATATCCGAGTCATGTATTCACCCCTGCATGGCGTGGGTGGATTCGCAGTCTTGCCACTGCTCAAGAACGCTGGCTTCAACGACGTGTTGGTTTACGGACCACATTCTAAACCCGATGGAGACTTTCCAAACGTCCCCGGGCACGTGAGCAATCCGGAAAACGCCGTCGTTTTTGATGCGATCATCCGGGAAGCCAAAAAACAACGCGCGGAAATTATTCTTGCGACCGATCCCGATTGCGACCGTATGGGCTGCGCATGCCCAGTAACCACCAAACCCGATTCGCCTTGGGCAACGATCAACGGCAACCAACTGGGCGCACTTTTGACCGATTTCGTTCTCGGCAAACTAAAGCAAGCCGGCAAAATCACCAACCGAACCTATGTCATCAAGACCTTGGTCACAACCGATTTGATTCGTAGGATTGCAGAGAGCTACGGAGTGATTTGTCAAGGGAACATCCACGTTGGCTTCAAGTGGATAGCAGGCCTGATGGACGCTTGCGGGCCAGACGATTTCGCATTCGGCACAGAGGAATCGCATGGATTTCTTATTGGCCAATATGCTCGCGACAAAGATGGTCCAGTCGCATGTTTGTTGATGTGTCAACTTGCAGCCGACCTGAAAGCCAAAGGGCTAACGCTGCATCAACGGCTCGATCAACTCCAAATCGAGCATGGCTGCCACCTCGAAGATCTCATCAACGTCCAAATGGAAGGGAGCGAGGGGATGGCCAACATGAAGAAACTCATGCAATCCTTGCGCGACAATCCACCTGCCGAAATGGGTGGCCTCAAAGTGCTCGCCGTTCGCGATTACGGCAATTTGACTCGCAAAATCATCGGCGGTTCTACCGAAGCACTCGATTCCTCGAAGAGCAATATGCTGATCCTCGACCTAGCCCTGCCGGGACAATCTGTTCCGTCCGGAAACGCCATCGCTGTCCGACCGTCAGGTACGGAGCCCAAAGTGAAGTTCTATTTGTTTGGAGTCGAGCCCGTCGCATCGGCAGACGATTTGGCCTTGGCGAAAAAAACCGTCAGCGAGCGCATCGCCAAAATGAAGAGCGATGCCAAACAATTAGCGTAGCTTGTGGAATCCGGTCGCGAAAACTACCATGATGGTTCCGAATGCCGGTTTGCGCTCCACTCACTCACCCACTCCCTTCCGACAGTTACAGATGGATGTCTTGCTATGATCCGCTTCTCGCTCGTGTGCCTTGCTGCGTTGATGGTGATTTCCGCCGGCTGCGAATCGAAACCAACTGGAGTCAGTACTGCTGGTGGCAGTGCTACTGGCGGCAGTGCTACTGGCGGCAGTACTCCCGAAACCGCCAAACCAACCGCAACAAAACGCATTGTTCTTCTCAACAATACCGATTCGCCGTTTTGGGATGCTGCACGGGCCGGAATTCAACAGGCGGCAGACGACCTGAAGTTGGCGAAAGCCGGTTTCACGGCTTCGATGGATTCCAATGATGGAACGGAGCAAGGCCAGATCGAAAAGCTTCGTCAGTATGGTACCCAGCGCGACATCGCTGCCGTTATCATCTCACCCATCTCGTCGAGCAACCCCGCCATCGCCGATGAACTTGAGAAGTTGAGCAAGAAAGGGGTCATCATCGGTTGCTTCGATAGCGACCTGAATGAAAAGAATCGATCGATTCGCAATTTCTATGTTGGTACCAACAATGTGGTCGGTGGCAAAGTGCTGGGAACTGCGGCCAAGAATCTTCGAGCCAAAGGAGAATATGTTCAGTTCGTGGGCGTAGACAGCCAACAGAACGCCATCGAACGGATGGACGGATTCACTTCGGCCATGGGAGAAGGATATGTCCAAAAGGACCGTCGACTGGACGATGCAGATCGAAGCCGAGCCCGCGACAATGTTCGCGACGTGATATCCAAGTACCCGGACCTTTCGATGCTTGTCGGCATCTGGTCGTACAACGCTCCAGCCATCGTCGATGTCGTCAACGAAAAGAAAGTACGAGATCGTTTTACCATCGTCACATTTGATGCCGAGCAAATCGCCATTCAACAAATGGCCGAAGGAATGATCGATGCCATGGTCGTTCAAAACCCATTTGGTATGGGATACGATTCGGTTAAGTATGCGTTTGCCAAGATCACCGGTGATACTGCAACCGCCAAAGAAATGTTTCCAAGTATGGGACAACCCGGCGGTGATATTCGCGATACAGGACTGAAGGTCGTAGTGCCTGCCAAGGACACTCCGTTGAAACCCGAGATGTTCAACGACTTTGGGCCAAGCGTTGAATTTGTGACTTTACCTCAATTTCAAGAGTGGCTTACCAAGTACCGTTTGACGAGCTCATGAACCCAACTGCACAGACGCTTCCCGAAAAGGCATGGGATTTGTTCAAAAGATTGTGGTCGTCGGTCGAGTTCAAGTTGGTATTGGCTTGGTTGTTTGTCGTCATCGCGACAGCTCTTTTGGACTCCAACCACACCTATTGGAACGATCCCAGGGGATCTTCCGAACTGATTATACGACGAACGGTGCTGCTTGGTTTTTTTGCACTTGGCAGCGCTATCATCATCATTTCGGGTGGGATCGACTTGTCTAGCGGCTCGGTGATCGCACTGAGCGCAACCGTGTTTGGTTCGTTATTGATTCTCCTCGATCCCAATGGTTTTCGAGATGGACACCTTTCGAGGCTCGCGGTCGTCCTTGCGATGGGAGGCACGATTACCGTTGGGGCCATGATCGGTACCTTGCACGCGTGGCTCATTACTCGCATCGGCCTGCCTCCGTTCATCGCGACCTTGGCAACGTTGGTCGGCCTCCGCAGTTTTGGGCGAGGCCTTACTCCTACGGTCACGACCGGTGGCAAGTCGCAGATCGATTTTCCGGACAAATTGCTGAGAGATGCACTTAAAGACGTAACGACGATGTCGATCGTCTTCATCGTCTTTGCAATCCTCTTGTGGTTTCTGATGAGTCGTACTGTAACGGGCCGCCACTTGCATGCGATGGGCGGCAACGAACAAGCGGCCAAGCTGAGCGGTATTCGAACCGATCGACTCAAGTGGCTTGCTTACGTGCTGGGTGCTGTCTCCGCGTCGATCGTCGGAATGATTTCGTTTGCCGACGATGGTTCCGCTAAGCCGGACATCATGGCACGGGGATATGAGTTAAACGCCATCGCGGCTTCCGTCATCGGCGGTTGTTCGCTACAAGGCGGTGTAGGAACCATACCAGGGACCATTCTTGGATGCTTATTTCTTCGGACGGTCATCGATGCCGTTAGTAAAGTGGTTGGCTCGGGGGCGGACGTTTACGAAGGCATGATTGTTGGGATCGTCGTTGTCTTGGCTGTGACGTTCAGTCAACGCGGACAAAAAGCCATCGTCAATCGCTACTTTAACAACGCGATTGGCTGGTCCATCATTCCTGTATTGTCCATTTTAGCGGGACTCCTGATGCTGTTGTTCTTTGGCAAGCAGACGTGGTACACACCTGCTCATGCGATTGTCGCAGGCTTGGTGGTCGGTGGACTCTTAGTCGCTCGCGGCGTTTGGGAGACCATGTCCGAGAAGAAGAGTTAGGCAACAGCCATGGCCGAAACCGATGCAGCCAATACCGATGCAGCCAATACCGATGCAGCCAATACCGATGCAGCCAATACCGATGCAATCGATTCAACCGATTCAATAGTATCGATGCGAGGAATCGGCAAGCGTTTTGCGGCGGTCAAAGCCCTGGATGACGTGAGCTTCGATGTAAAGCCTGGCGAATTGATTGCCATCTGCGGAGAGAATGGAGCTGGAAAGAGCACCCTGATGAAAATCTTGTCGGGTGTTATTACCGACTACGATGGCACGCTTGCAATCGATGGCAAACACGTCCGATTCGCGGGGACTCGCGGTGCCGAAGAGGCTGGCATCAGTATCATTCACCAAGAGTTGAACTTGGTCGAACAGTTGTCGGTTGCGGCGAACGTGTTCTTGGGACGGGAGAAGAGAACAGCGTTCTTGTTCCGCGATGACCGTGCGATGCAGCGCGAAGCGGGCGCGTTGCTCTCTCAATTAGAATGCAGTGTGTCGCCGTCGGAACTCGCGGGCACTCTGCGTGTGGGCGACCAACAATTGGTTGAGATTGCGAAAGCCCTCAGCCTCAATAGTCGTATCTTGGTCATGGATGAGCCGACGAGCGCCCTCACCGAATCCGAAGTCGCTCGTTTGGTACGAGTCATCGCAAAACTTCGCGAACGTGGAACAACGATACTGTACATTTCGCACAAAATGGATGAAGTCTTTCATTTGTCCAATCGGATCGTGGTTCTACGCGATGGACGGTTTATCGCTCAGTTGAATACGCCTGAAACGAATGCACGTGAGATTACTCACTTGATGGTCGGGCGCGAAATCGAATCGTTGGACCTTGGGGAGAAGCAGTCGCGAGGTAAGCGGCTCATGTCCGTGCGCAAGTTGTCTTTACCTTGGCCAGGTCACGCCCGCGGCTATCGACTCAAGGATATTTCGTTTGACTTGTATCAAGGGGAGGTGCTCGGAATTGCCGGGTTGATGGGAGCAGGACGAACCGAGTTGCTCGAATGCCTTTTTGGTGCAGCCCCGATTGTGCCGTCTGGGCAAATACATATCGAGGATCGTCCCATTCGCCCCCGTCACCCATCCGAAGCCCTGGCTGCAGGCATGGCTTTGGTCACCGAAGATCGAAAGCGGCTTGGAATCTTTGCGGCCATGAATGTTGGCCCGAATATTACGTTATGCGAACTAGCCTCCATGCGGCGTGGCTTGGCGGTCAACGGAAGATTAGAACGGTCCGCAGCGATCTCAATGGTGGACAAACTGCAAATCAAAGCGGCAGGGTTGCAAGCCGCAATCACTAGTCTTAGCGGTGGCAATCAACAGAAGTGTATTATTGGTCGATGGCTTTTGACCAAGCCGAAGATTTTGTTGCTGGATGACCCAACTCGTGGCGTGGACGTAGGAGCCAAGGCGGAGCTGTATCGAATCATTCGACAATTGTGCGCTGAGGGGCTGGGTGTGATCGTAACCAGCAGCGAGATGCCAGAGATATTGACGCTCAGCGATCGGATCATGGTTCTCAGCGAAGGCCGCCAAACCGCACTCTTTTCACGCGAAGAAGCGACTCAAGAAAAAATCTTAGAGGCCGCAACCATGAGCAACCATGCGATGTTCTAGCCGACTGGACAAGCGGTTGCTGTTTGGTTTTTTGGTACACTGAGTACATCGAAAATGATACTCCGTGCCATCTCATGAGTCTCGCTATCGGGCGAGCTCGGCACCATTACCATATCGACACTCGAATCGAACCATACCATGAAAAAACCTGCCTTTAGAACTACCATCCAAGCTCTGCTCATCCTAGTTTTCGCCTCGCAGGCTTTGAGCCAAGATCCCCTTCCGTCTTGGAATGAAACGGCGGCAAAAAAGAGTATCGTGGCGTTCGTCGAGAAAGTCATCCAAGTTGGTACGTCGGAGTTTGTACCCGAACCTGAACGCATCGCCGTTTTCGACAATGACGGTTGTTTGTGGTGCGAGAATCCAATCCCTTTCCAAGCCGCCTTTGCATTGGACGAGATCAAGCGGCGGACACCACTTGAACCCGCACTGAACTCCGATCCAATGGTTCAAGCGGCATTAGCAGGCGACATTGGAAAGCTTCTCGAAGGAAAGCACCATGATGGCCTAATGCATATTCTTGCATTAACTCACGCTGGAATGACAACCGATGCTTTCAACGGTCAAGTAAAGAGCTGGATCGCTACCGCAAAACATCCTCGCTTCGGCAAACCCTACACCGACTTAACTTATCAGCCGATGCAAGAGTTACTCCGCTACTTGCGAACCAACGGATTCAAGACATTCATCGTCTCCGGTGGCGGCGCGGACTTCATGCGAGTTTGGTCCGAAGATGTTTACGGTGTACCTCCTGAGAATATCGTTGGCTCGACAGGAAGTGTAAAAATTGAATTGCGCGATGGTAAGCCAACGCTTGTTAAGACGCTGGAGCATCTTTTCGTCGATGACAAAGAAGGCAAGCCGATCGGCATTCATCAATTCATCGGCCGCCGACCGATCGCATGCTTCGGTAACAGCGACGGCGACCAGGCAATGCTCGAATATACGACGATCGGTAATCCTAGACCTAGTTTTGGATTGATCGTGCATCACACGGATGCGGATCGAGAGTACGCTTACGACGCAAATCCCAAGAGCAGCGGCAAGCTGACTAGTGCTCTTGAAGTTGCGCCGAAAAACGGATGGACGGTTGTCGATATGAAGGCCGATTGGAAGCAGGTTTGGAGCAAATCGAAGAGCGATACTTTGGACGTGACCAAACCGTCGCTGTTTGGTAGTTGGCTAGCCGAAGATATTGCTGGAAAAGGTGTTATCGACAACGCGCAAACGACACTTGAGTTGACCGAAAATGGTTCCGTTTCAGGGAACACTTGCGTGAACAACTTTGGCGGTAAAGCGACCATCGAGGGTCAGAAGATCGTTTTCGGACCGCTGGTGATGACCCGACGCGCAGGGCCGCCTGCATTGATGGACCAGGAATCTCGATACTCGAACGCACTTGAAAAGGTGGTTGGCTTTCGACTTGATGAAAACGGTTTGTTATTCTTGGTGGACGCTGATAAAAAGGCTGTTCTTCGCTTCTCTAAAATGAAGAAGTGACGCATTCTTTTGGATTGAATTGTCATAAACCTTTCATCGCACAGGTGGCAATGTCGCAATCAATCAGACTTTCTCTCACCTAGTTGCGCGGCTCGCAGTTTTTCCTGTCTTTCTAGGACGTTATTCCTTACTTGAGCCAACTGGTCTCGCTGTTGCTGGGCTTGCTCAAGATTGCTAAGTTCATCAAGAAGTGCGATGAGTTTTACGCGAGTGTTCTCTCTTTCGGGGTCTTTTTTCAGGGCGTCTTCGAAGCTAGCCACGGCTTCGCTCTTTCGACCGGATGCGATAAGTACCTCCGCACGGGTATCGTGAAATTCAGCAACGTCTGGAGAGATCTCTATAGCTCGATCAATGATGCTCAAGGCTTCGTCATTCCGAGGTACATCCAGAAATGTATAAATCATTGCCAAGTTGTTAATGGCCAACGTCATGTTTGGGAATTCGGCCAGCAAGACCTCGTATTGATTCACCGCAGAGGGGAAATCTCGACCACGTAGAGACGACTCCGCCAGAATAAGCCTGGCAATAAAAGAGGATCCGTTCACCGCAATCTGAGCCCTCAAGGCCTCACAAGTCGAATCATTTTGGCCGATCCCCAACTCAGAAAGCATTTCAAGTTCTTCCCGTATCGCAATATTGGTAGGATCCAATGCGATTGCGAAATTAATATATTCCAGATTCACTTGAACCTGTGAATCTTTTGTTATCAGCGTTGTCCGAAACTTGATTCGCATCGCATCGGATAGCGCGCGTCGAAGCAAGGGCGATTGAGGGCGCAACTTGAGACCCGATTGCATCAGTTCGATTCCCATGTCGAGGCGATCGGTCAACACATAGCCTTGAGCAGCCAATAACAAGTTTTCGTCGGCTTTCTCTCCTGTCCATTTGTCTTTCACGCTATCGACCAGCAAGTCCGCAGCCGATTTGGCCTGACCAACCATTCCGTTTCGCACATAAGTAGCGATCGAACGTAGCAAAAGTCTTGGTTCAAACTTAGCGGCCTTTCGTAAGACTTGTTCTGCTTCTGTGATCTGGTCGTCGCGTTGAAGGAGTTGAGCATAGACCACCAACAAGACGGGATTTACGTCGGTTCGCATTGTTCCGTACTTTAGATGATGCTTGAGCGTCTCTGAGTTGATCGATTCGCCGCTCTGTGCTTTTTGTATCATATCGCCAGCCACCCAAGCGTGGGCCGGTTCGTAGCCGCCAAATTTGGTGGGAGCCAAGCTCTCCATGATGGGTCTTGCAGCGGAAACCTGGCCATAGCGAGACATTTGAAGAGCAACGTGAAATAACGCACGTTTGTTATTGTTCTCAAGTTGTAGAACACGTCGAAACAACATATCGACGAACTCTGCGTTGTCCTTGGGATTTGGCGGCAACTCGGTGTTCGGCGGCTTTTCTGTCGCGAGCTTGATCTCTTTATCTGCTAAGTCAACGTACCACTTGACTTTTGATCTATTCGTCGAAAGCTTCCCAACAGCCACAACCGAGCCCAACGCCAACAACATCAGTACAATGGGCAGCATGAGCAGTGTCGAATTCCACTTTCGTGTCGCGAACCATAGCGACTTAAGATCCATCAACTCGCCCGCCAAGTCGACGAACGAAAAAGACGTCCAACTCGCCAAACGCGAAACGGCGCTCGGTGCTTGTGGGTCTTCAATCTCATTTTTGGATGGTTTTTTGCTGCTTAGGATCTTCATGGCATCTACTCTAATATGCTCTTCGAAGCAAGGATTTGTTGGCGAAGGCGATCAAACATCTCCACAAACAAAGCTTGGTATTGTTCGAACTGAGTTTGACTCAGCTCTTTGCCCGATTCGAAAAATAATCGGAATTGAAAGTGAGTACTGGGTACGATTTCGCTGGATCTATCGCCGCGAAGCAACGAAACGATTGTAGCTCTTGGAAGCGGATCTTCAGCCGCCAATGGCTCACCCAATTCGTTGAACAAAGCACTCCAAGCATTCGCTGTCACTCCAAATCGATTCGTCATTCTTGTTGCCTCGATAGTCCAAGGAACATCGGTATTCATTTCGATGTCTCGTGACTCCTCGATTTTCCAACCCAAGAGTTGATATACATTCAGCAGTGAATTCCTAGGGTTAGGAAAATCGAGAGACACCACCACTCGTGTGTCCCCGGAGTCGAATTGCCAAGCATGTGAGTATTGGCTGAGTACACTTCCCTCGGGTCGAGTCTCAAATGCATAGTTTATTCTCTTAAGATTGCCCAGTTGTTCCGGAAACACATCCTCCGCAACAAGTGCCTCCGCTTGTCCTCGGCTCATCGCGATTAATTCGTTGTTCGGTTGCGGCCTAATAAACAAAACCCACATGGAGGCTAGACCAATCGCGCCGCAAAAAAGGCTAAAAACGGCGACAAGTCCTAAGTGGTTAGATGTCTTACTACTCCCAACGGTTACCGGGATATGAGAACTTGACGGCCACTTAACACACCGACGGTATACTCTATGTGCTGTGCTTGAAACATGTGCTGTGCTTGAAACTCGCTCAACTTCGATTGGAGCGAAAAGGGCGACCATCGAAAAATCGAACGCAATCACACAAGCAACGTTCAAGCCGAATACGAAGCAACTCAGAATCAATGCCGAGTAGCCAAAATTGAGATCCGTCCAGTGCGACTGGACAGCAATCGATATCAATAACAGTCGAACAAAATCGCCAAGCATGGACCAAAAGAAGACCGAAAGAGATACAAGCAGAGCTACCAAAAAAGTGCGACGCCAATAGGTCAACCATGCAAATGCAAACGCAAGCAGCGCAAAACAACTTGCTGCATCATGACATACCTCGTGCACCAAGAGTTGTTTACCTCCAACTCGCAAGACGCTGTATTCAAGTACATTAGGGATGCTAACCGCTTCTAAAAATCCACTGCACGCCCATGCCGCCGCAGCCTGCAACGAATGACTGATGAATGTACTAAGCCCACGCGGCAAAGGGAGCGTGACCGCAAACAACAAACAGATGGCAAACACTCTTGTCCACGCGGTCCCGCCGCAAGCCCCCAAAGCCCACCCGAAAACGACCATAATCAGGGCTAAGTGAACTCGGGACGTTGACAGGAAATACACACCCCAAACCGCGATTGCCATACCACACATCAGTATCAAGGCTGAAAAAATGGATCGCAAGCGGCTCGCTTGACGATACTCACAAGTGAATCCAAGGTACGCAACTCCAACCGCTATGGATAACGGAAAGAATCGGAATGGCATTTGCTTCCAAAGGTCCTGAGCGGTCAAAAACAAAACAGGTGCCATCGCGATGACGGGAAGAATTAAACCAACGAAAAACAACATTGTCTGTCGTTCAACATGTAAAGCCGCTTTATCCGTCATTATGGAATCAAATCTTATTTCTCGCGACTCCACCCCAGCTACGCTCATCAAACTCACCCATCCAGAATTGATATTTTAAAACGAACTCAATTAAGCCTAGTTTGAGGACGGCGAAATCAGGCCTGGCACTTGAGGAAATTTAACTAAATTTCGAAGACCAAGTTCGCTTTATTCGGGATGCGTGCGATTCCAAGGATTTTATTGACTGATCGACGCTGGCCTGTTCCTGTTCGCTCAGTTTTGCGAGCCCGCCGAATCGTCTAGCGTAAAATAATCTCGATAATTTGGCTCCGTCCCATTGGAAAGATTCGTCGCGTAGATGAGCTGCCGCATTCCCCAAGAATTCTTCGGGCGTTTCGTGTTGTTTGCGTTCGTAGCCAAGTCGTTTCAATGCTCTGGCTGCTCGATCATAAAAATCAATTTTCGAAGTTGTCGCTTTTGAAGCGGGCCACCTGACCTTGAATCGCAGCATCCATGTTGGGAAAAACCAGAGCAATAAACGGTAGCACAAGGCAAACACAGATCCCGCAATGATGATCGCCATCGCAACTCGCCATGAAAACCAACGATCAAGAGTGATAAAATCGCCGACGACAGGGTTGTTTTGCAGTCGCTCCATTTCAGACTTAAGTACTTGCCAAATCCCGGTGTAAGAAACGCTGGATGACTCGCCAAACAAAGACAGGAGTGTGCTCTGTTTGGATTTGTCCATGTTC
>JAIPFP010000222.1 GCA_021736575.1 Pirellula sp.
ACATTTCGACCAACATCCGCGCCGGTCACGAACTTGACCCCTTCGGCAGCCATCAAGTCCAATCGGCGTTGAACGTCCCCCTTGTCCAGTTTCATGTTCGGAATCCCATAAGTGAGCAATCCGCCTATTCGGTCCGCCCGTTCGTAAACGGTGACCGAGTGCCCGACCTTGTTGAGTTGATCGGCTGCAGCTAATCCCGCAGGACCTCCCCCAATAATGGCAACGCTTTTGCCCGTTCGCGTTTGGGGTGGATTGGCCGTCACCCATCCCTCTTGGAACGCTCGGTCAATGATCGCCGATTCAATGTTTTTGATGGTGACCGGCGGGTTGGTGATTCCCAAAACACAAGCACCCTCACAAGGTGCCGGGCAAACCCGGCCCGTAAACTCAGGGAAGTTATTGGTCTTGTGAAGTCGATCGACTGCTTCTCGCCATCGACCGTGATAAACAAGGTCGTTCCACTCTGGAATCAAGTTATCGATTGGGCAACCTGTGGCCGATTGACAAAACGGTACCCCGCAATCCATGCAGCGAGCGCCCTGTTCCTTTAACTGTTCTTCCTTTGGAGTCGTGTAAATTTCTTGGTAGTCGTTGATACGAACGATAGGCAATCTCCATTCGACCTTCTTTCGATCGAACTCTTTAAATCCTGTTGGCTTTCCCATTGTCTTACTTGCGTTTGTGAGGTGTTAGGTTGAGAGTGTGTGTGATGAGCGAGGCGATGGGCGTTTGATTACCCTAAAGCCAACTGTAACTTTTCATCCCGCTTTGTCTCGAGCAAGACTCGCTTGTAGTCCGATGGCATGACTTTGACAAAGCGACCGATACTGTTTGTCCAATCCTGGAGCAAGGATTGAGCTACCGTTGAATTCGTTACTTCCGCATGTTTTGAAATGAGTGCATGCAGTTCTGCAATGTCTTCCTCATCGTCAACCGTTTCTAATTCCACGGTACCGAGGTTGCATTGGATTCGGAATGCGTCAACGTCTGCCAACACATAGGCAACTCCACCGCTCATCCCTGCGGCAAAATTTCGACCCGTTTCGCCCAAGATCACGATTCGCCCACCGGTCATGTATTCGCAGCCATGGTCGCCAACTCCCTCGACGACTGCCGAGCAGCCTGAATTGCGAACCGCAAATCGTTCGGCCGCTCGTCCTCGAATGAACGCTTCTCCCATGGTGGCACCGTACAAGCAAACGTTTCCGACGATAATGTTGTCTTCTGGACGGAAATTGGACTTCCGATCCGGATACACAATGATTCGACCGCCCGAGAGTCCTTTGCCTACATAATCATTGGAGTCTCCTTCTAACTCAAGTGTGATACCATGAGCCAGGAAGGCTCCGAAGCTCTGACCCGCCGCGCCTGTGAAATGGATATGAATGGTGTCGGTTGCCAGGCCGCCTTGTCCGTATCGCTTTGCCACTTCGTGACTGAGGATCGTACCAACCGTTCGGTTGGTGTTGATGATTTTCAGATCGAATCGGATAGGTTTTTGAGTTTCAAGTGTCGACATGCATCGCGGTACGATTTCCGTCATATCCAGTGACTTTTCAAGTTCATGATCTTGCTTTTCGGTGCATCGAACTTGAACTCCGGGGCTCGACTTTTTGGCTGGACGCAGAATCGGCGTCAAGTCAAGTCCATCCGCCTTCCAGTGCGAGATTGCATGATCTGCAGTCAAACAATCGGTGCGACCTATCATGTCGTCGATACGCTTGAAGCCCAGCTTGGCCATGATTTCACGAGCATCCTCTGCCACCATAAACAAATAGTTGACCACGTGTTCGGGTTTACCGGCAAACTTGGCTCTGAGTTCTGGGTCTTGAGTGGCTATGCCAACGGGGCAAGTGTTCAGATGGCATTTCCGCATCATAATGCAGCCCAAAGTGATCAAGGGAGCTGTCGCAAAGCCGAACTCCTCAGCGCCAAGCAAAGCGGCCATGACCACGTCGCGACCTGTTTTGAGACCGCCGTCGGTTTGTAGCGTGACGCGTGTTCGCAAGTTATTCAAGACGAGCGTTTGGTGAGCCTCCGCGATGCCTAACTCCCATGGAAGTCCAGCATGCTTGATGCTTGTCAAAGGCGAAGCACCTGTGCCACCCGTGTCGCCACTGATGAGGATGTGATCTGCGTGGGCCTTTGCAACACCAGATGCAACGACGCCAACGCCGACTTCGCTTACGAGTTTGACACTTACCCGGGCGCTCGGATTGCTATTCTTCAAATCGTGAATCAACTGGGCAAGATCTTCGATTGAGTAGATGTCGTGGTGAGGAGGCGGACTGATGAGCCCAACACCTGGGGTGCTATAGCGAATTCTTGCGATGTACTTGTCAACCTTCTTGCCAGGCAATTCTCCGCCTTCACCCGGTTTAGCGCCTTGCGATATTTTGATTTGCAGTTCGTCCGCGTTGGCCAAGTACTCAATCGTGACCCCGAAGCGACCCGAAGCGACTTGTTTGATGGCCGACCGCTTGGTGTCTCCGTTGGGCAAGGGTTTGAATCGCACGGGATCTTCGCCCCCTTCGCCGGTGTTGCTTTTGCCACCGAGGCGATTCATGGCGATAGCAACGGTTTCGTGGGCTTCGGCGCTGATCGACCCAAGGCTCATCGCACCGGTGCAAAATCGCTTGACGATGCTCGAGGCTGGCTCGACTTCTTCAATACTGATTGCAGGTCCGGCCACTCCCTCATTAAAATCAAGCAAACCTCTCAACGCATATCGCATCTTCGCATCGTTGTTGATGTGGTCTGCAAAACGCCGGTAAGCATTCTTGTCGCCAGCTCGCGCGGCGACTTGGATATCTGCGATAGCGGCAGGGTCCCATCCGTGCCTTTCGCCTTCGGCACGCCAATGAAACTCTCCGACGTTTGCGAGCATCGACGAAGAGTCGGCTTTGTCGACTGGATATCCAAGAGAGTGACGACGAAAGGTCTCTTCCGCTAAGATATCGAAACTGCAGCCTTGAATACGGCTGTTGGTACCAGTGAAGCAACGTGCGATGACCTCGTCTTGAAGTCCGAGGGCTTCGAAGATTTGGGCACCCTTGTAACTTGCCAAGGTGCTGATGCCCATCTTGGCCATGACTTTCAGCATACCCTTGGCAACTGCCTTTCGGTAGCCAGCGACAATCTTGCTATCGTCCAAGCCTTCGAGCAATCCATCGCGGCTGGCTTGCCACAACGATTCGAACGCAAGATAGGGATTGATTGCATCGGCACCGTAACCGACGAGCAAGCAATGATGATGCACTTCACGGGCTTCACCGGTCTCAAGCACAATTCCGATCCGTGTTCTCTTGGCGGCACGGACTAAGTGATGATGGACGGCTCCACATGCGAGCAAGCTGCTGATCGCCACTCGATCTTGACCGATCTGACGGTCGCTCAAAACAATCATCGTGAACTTGTCGTCGATCGCTTGTTCGGCTTCTTTGCATATGAGTTCGAGTGTCTGCTCGATGCCAGCTTTTCCTAGCGAGCGATCAAAGGTGATATCAATTGTTTTCGTCTTCCAACCGCGGTTGGTCATGTGCTGAATGGCGGCGAGCTCTTCGTTCGTCAAAATGGGATGAGGAATCAAGAGACGATGGCAATGCGCTGGCGTCGCCTCGAGCAAATTCTGCTCGGGACCAACATAGCATTCCAGCGACATAATGACGTCTTCTCGAATCGAATCGATGGATGGGTTGGTGACTTGTGCGAATAACTGCTTGAAGTAGTCGTACACCAAGCGAGGCTGGTCGCTTAGGCAAGCGAGCGCCGAGTCATTTCCCATTGAACCGATCGGATCCACTTGTGTGGTGATCATCGGCAGCAGCATGAACTGCATGGTTTCCACGGTGTAGCCAAACGCTTGCATCCGAGCCAGGAGCGTATCTGGGTAGAACCCGTGCGATTCTTTTTCCGTCGATAGCTCGTCCAGCGTGATGCGTTCGGCTTTGAGCCAATCCTGATAAGGTCGAATGGCTGCGAATGTCTCTTTCAGTTCTTCATCCGGGATAAGTCGTCCGGCTTCGAAGTCGATTAAGAACATGCGGCCGGGTTGCAAGCGACCCTTGGATTTCACAATAGCCGGATCGACCGGCAAAACACCTACCTCACTGGCCATGATGACACGGTCGTCCGTGGTCAGATAGTAGCGGCTGGGTCTCAAACCATTTCGATCCAAGGTGGCGCCAATGTAGTTGCCGTCGGTGAAAACGATCGAAGCTGGGCCGTCCCATGGTTCCATCATGCAGCTAAAGAATTCGTAAAACGCTCGCTTACCAGGCGACATTGTTTCGTGCTTTTGCCAAGCCTCCGGCACCATCATCATGACGGCTTCTTGCAGTGTTCGTCCATTGAGAAGCAAGAATTCAAGAACATTGTCAAACGTTCCGGAGTCGCTGCAAAACGGTTCAACAACCGGGAATAATTTCTTGAGGTCATCGCCAAACAATTCGCTTTTCGCCATCCCCTCGCGTGCCCGCATCCAATTGACGTTGCCTCGCAACGTGTTGATTTCGCCATTGTGGCTCATGAATCGAAGCGGCTGCGCCCGGTCCCAACTCGGAAAGGTATTTGTCGAGAACCGCGAATGAACCATCGCCAAGTGCGTTTCGAAATCCGGATCGCTTAAGTCGGGGAAATAGGGCACAACTTGCTCTGGAGTTAACATCCCTTTGTAGATGAGCGTCTTGGTTGACAAAGAACATACATAGAAAAGTAAAGCTTGCTTTAGATTTTTGTCGGTTCGCAACGCATGGCTTGCTTGCTTGCGGATGAGGTAGAGTTGTCTTTCGAATTCCTGTTGCGAAAGCCCATCTTTCGCGGCAATAAAGACTTGCTCGATAACCGGTTCTGCTTTGAGAGCTGCTGGCCCAATGTCGGCAATCTTTGGCTCTTGGGGTACCGCACGCCAACCCAATAGTTTTTGACCCTCAGCCGCAATGAGTCGATTTAAAACTTGTTTGCAATGATCTCTTTCCACCGAGTCCTTTGGCAAAAAGATGTTCCCAACCGAATACACACCAGGTTTTGGCAAGTTGATTCCAAGCTCGCTCAAGGCAACGCGCCGCAAGAACTTGTCGGGCATACCGACCAGAATTCCGGCTCCGTCACCGGTATTTTGTTCGCATCCGCATGCGCCACGATGTTCCATATTTTTGAGAATCGTGTAAGCGTCCATCACGATTTGATGGCTCGGCTTACCTTTGATATGCGCCACAAAGCCTACGCCACAAGAGTCTTTCTCTAACGACGGGTCGTACAGCCCCTGCTTTTCGGGGAAGCCAAATGGTGCGTTCATCTTATCGAATATCCTTAACTTGCTACTTGGGCGTTGCGTATTTTTAATTTGGGTTGAGAAGGGGCAAGACCGCTCTTTAGGATTACCGCTTTGGAATCAAACGGACAACAACTGCTTAACCAGCTGCTAGCGTCGAAGCAGCTTCGTTAGCAGCTTTCGAATCCACATACGGTTCCAAAGGGCTATCCTCGGAATTTTCGGAGTCGGTAGATTTAATCCGCTCTTGATCCCAGATCCGGTTCTTCATCATCAAATCGACAAAGCTTCGTGCTGCCCGACTTAGTGTCACATCTCTGCGTTGAATGATTCCTAGTGGACGAGTTAGCTCAAGTCCATCGCACGGAATCAATTTTAATGAGCCGGCTGCAAGTTCGTTTTGGGCGGTCAACATCGGCAGAAAGGCAACGCCACTATTGACGATGGCTGCATGCTTGACCGAGTCGATGTTATCGAGCTCAACCACGACGCGCATGGTCACTCCAAGGTTACGAAGCTCCTTGTCGATTTCTTGCCGAATACGCAGATTGCTGGCAAACGCAACCAAGCCAACTTGAGAAAGCGCTTCCGGGGAGATTCGGCCGAGGGACGAAAGTCGATGACGAGGTGAAGCGACGAGAATCATCGGCTCATGTCGCCAAAGTGTCGTCTGCAAAGCCGGGTGATTCTGATCGGGATAGCTTACCAAACCAAAATCCACTGACCCTTGCTCAACCATTCGATACACCTCGTGCGGATGTGCGAGCTGATATGCAAAGGTGGCCGACGGATAGTGCTTTTGAAATTTTTCTTGAAGGATTGGGATGTAGCTGAGTCCCATCGAATAAATGGATGCAGCCACAACTTGGCCAGCAACAGTCTCACCGGAGGAAATTCCACCCAATCGGACTTCGTCTACCAGCGAATCGAACTGTCGAAGAACACCGGACAATCCGTCGTAGAATTTTTGTCCTTCTGCGGTCAACACAAACGGACGTTTCGTGCGATCGATCAATTGGACCGAAAGGAAATCTTCTAGGTGTTGCACACTCTGGCTAGCCGCACTTTGAGTCATTCCGTGGTCGCTCGCAGCCATGGAAAAGCTCCGGCGGCGAACGACGTCGTAGAAAACTTTCAAGGAACGAATATGAACGGCGCCGTGCGAACTAACTGCTCTTTTATTATTTTTATTAATTTAGCGTCTCCTGTATTAACTTTGTCGATTCGAAGGATAACCTTTGAATCGCAAGGAGTCAAGGATGAGAGCCGAAACTTTATTCGTGTACCCGTAGTACAGGCTGCTAGCCTGTATTTTGAATATCGAACCAGGCTGGCAGGCTTGTACTTGGCAGGCTTGTACTACGTGGTCGTTTTTGCTCGGCTGCGGGCTAATGATTGCGAAAGTGGTGCCCGCGCACCCGACGAACCCACTCGCCATTTTTGTGTCTGGACATCGTTCGCCTTTTGAGGCAATATAGAGTCCACATGGATGTAGTCGAGCAAGCTTTACAAAAATTGGACACCCCTTGAATACGCGCACCCAATTGACGGAACGAACGGCTTCCGCGATTTTCTTTTCAGGCACAACCTATTTCGTCCATTTTCTGGCATTGGGATTCAGTTCGTTTCCTTTGCAAACGCATCTGCGCCGCGTTCTGACGCCATCCACAGCAAGTCTGGTGGCTAGCATTATTCCGATTGCTGCCTGCATGACGTATTTTCTCTTTCGCTTTGCGGAGAATCGTGGTTGGACTCGGTCGCCACAATGGATGTTGTTCTGCACTGCGGTCGTTTTGGGTTGCATGCAATTGCTTCTCGGCTGGCGAATGCAAAATGCTTCCATCGGGAATTTCTTGGTGGGTCCGCTTGTCGACGTGTCGCTTTGCTTGCTGATGCTTGGCTGTGTTCAGTCGAGCGTGATGACATTGCTGAACCACATCGGGGTTTCAACGATGGGTGACTATGCCTACACGGTTAGGGCAGCGGGTTCAGCGGGTTACATGGCGGCATTGCTCATCATGGGCGCATCAAGTGCGACCGAGAAACAAGTCGAAACCTATCATTTGTTTATTGGCGCAGCGATCAGTGTTTGCCATGCTTCGATTGCGTTTCTTGCATGGCTGATGCTGCCATCGGAGTGTCGACTGCATGAACACCGCGATGGTTTTGTTCCGACTCGCGGAAACCACAAAGCGGTGCCGTCTCGAAGCGAAAAGCCTGGAAACGGGAGCAAATGGGATTGGTATGGACTTTTGCTACTTGTCTGGATGGTTGGGATTTGCGAAATGTCGTATGGACTTTACGCACATGAGTTTTTGACAAGTACGTATGGCAACTATGGCTACTTCGTGTTTGCGTTCGCGGTGGCGATCGAAATCTCGTTGCTTATATCGATGCCCTTTTTTCCAAGATTTAAAAGAAAACTTCTATTCGTTGGGCCTGCAGGTTGGATCTTGTTGTTTAGTGGTTGTTTGTTAGCAACTCAAGGGATGGCGTTATTTGGGCTTTTTGGACTTGCCCTCGCCTTGAACTGCCCATTCCAAATATCGGCAAACGAGCACGCCCATCGGATGAATCCGAGCGTGATGGGAATTGCCTCGATGACGCTGGCCCAATCGCTTGGGTATGTGACTGCAACATTAATATCTTCGGTTGTATCAAGATATGGAACCGGACCAGGGTTGCTTTGGCTGACGGTGTTGCCGTTCGCCGTTTTAGCTCTGGTGCTCGCTATTCGAAAACTCACCCGACAAAACGCGTCGCTCAATATCCGCGATTTTTGCGAGCCGAGCGGCGTGTCTGGGAGAAGGGCTGTATCGAGCATTCAGAAAAGCTCGCACGACTTCGAAAGCGAGCTCGGGGCCGATCACGCGAGCACCGATGCACAGAATATTCATGTCATCATGCTCGACCCCTTGCCTAGCCGAGTAGGTGTCATGGCAGAGACTAGCGCGAATCCCGGGGAACTTGTTCGCCGCCACGCTCACGCCAACTCCTGAACCGCAAACGAGGATTCCGCGATCGACTTCTCTGGCGAGGATTTTCGTTGCTACCATTTCGGCAAAATCTGGGAAATCGCACGATTCCGCCGTATGCGTGCCACAGTCGATGGCATCGATTGCCTGCGATTGAACGAGCTTGAGGACATCATTCTTGAGCAGGAATCCAGCGTGATCGCCGCCGATTGCGTAGCGGAGAGGAGCGGAGTTAGTCATGAAACGAATTCTTGCATGGAAAAAGGGATTGGGATGGTTGGTTTCTTGAGACCAGCAATGCCTCGACTATCGGGCTGTTTTCTTTAAAACATCAGGGGAATCGGCTAGGCCGAGAGCCCATACGCTGTTGCCGTCGCGTCGAAACGCTGTTACACTCCGTGACCCAAGGTTGTATGAGTTTTCAACTGTGCTGGCATAGTTGCCACACACTCAGCCAATCGAAACCTCTTTTTTTAACGCTGCGTCGAGAGTCGGTCCCAAACTTTATCGCCAAGAAGGAATCACGTAAATCGATCTTTAAGTCGGTTGTTAACTCTTTCTCATGCGTCTAGCCGAATCTCCCGCTAGCTCTCCCAAGGACTTCTACGCATGGTTAACCGCACCCTCATTCGCTCCCTCGAGGACGATATTCTGGAGCAAGAACTCGCATTGATGTTCGGCGATACCGCTGAATCCATGTTTGACGAGTCGCTCTTAGACGCAAATAAGCAATTCGACGTCAATCAAATTGTCGAAGGCAAAATCGTTGAAATCAACGATGAATTTGTAGTCGTCGACGTAGGGTTCAAAAGCGAAGGTGCTATCCATAAGAACGAATGGGACGAAAACGAACCACCGCCTGAAATCGGGCAAACCGTTAAGGTGCTGATCGAAGAAGTCGAAGACCAGCACGGTGCACCGGAAGATGTCCGGGCCATGATCAGCTTGAGCAAGCGAAAAGCCGAAAAGATTCTCCAGTGGGAGGAGATGATGCTTTCGGTCCAGGAAGGCCAAGTGGTCACTGGAACGGTTACGCGAAAAATCAAGGGCGGATTGCTTGTCGACATCGGCGTGCCTGTCTTCTTGCCAGCTAGCCAAGTGGACATTCGTCGTCCGAACGACATCGGCGATTACATCGGACGGGTCGTGCAGTGCGAAGTGCTCAAAATCGACGAAACGCGCCGCAACATCGTCGTCAGCCGTCGTTCACTCATCGAGAAGCAACGCGAGGAAGATCGCGAACACCTCATGGCCGAACTCGAAATTGGCCAAGTTCGAAAAGGTATCGTCAAGAACATCGCAGACTTCGGTGCCTTCGTCGACTTGGGCGGAATCGATGGTTTGCTGCACATTACCGACATGAGCTGGGAACGAATCGGACACCCGACCGAAATGGTTGCCATCGATCAAGAGATCGAAGTCAAGATTTTGCAAATCGATCGCGAAAAGCAAAAGATTGCTCTCGGACTCAAGCAAAAGCAAAACAACCCTTGGACCAACATCGCCGAGAAGTATCCTGTCGGCACAACGGTTCCGGGCGAAGTCGTAAACGTGATGAGCTACGGTGCGTTCGTCAAACTCGAGCCAGGTATCGAGGGACTTGTGCACATCAGCGAAATGTCTTGGACTCGACGCATCAATCATCCAAGCGAGATGGTACAAATCGGCGACAAGATCGATGTCAAGATTCTCGGTGTGGATGCTCAAGGCCAACAGCTTTCGTTAGGCATCAAGCAAACACAATCGAATCCTTGGGATATCGTCCTCGAGAAATACCCAGAGAACGCTCAGGTCACCGGCAAGGTTCGAAACCTCACCAACTATGGTGCCTTCATCGAACTCGAAGAAGGGATCGATGGCTTGCTCCACGTTTCCGATATGTCGTGGACGCGCAAGATCAGCCATCCAAGCGAATTGCTGACCAAAGGTCAACAAGTTCATTGCCGAGTCTTGAGCGTCGATCAAACACGTCGCCGTATTGCACTGGGTCTTAAGCAACTCGATGATGATCCATGGAACACCTCGATTCCTGCCAAATACCAGCCCGGCCAATTGGTCAAGGGCAAGGTCACCAAGATCACCAATTTCGGTGTTTTTGTCGGACTTGAGGATTCCCTCGAGGGCTTGCTACACATCTCCGAGTTGGCGGACCACAAAGTCGAAAACCCAGAGGATATCGTCAAGGTCGGTGATGAAATTGAGGTCAAGGTATTGCGGGTCGACAGCGATGAGCGCAAGATCGGTCTATCTCGCAAGCGAGTGGACTGGTCCGAAGAACAAATTCTGGCTGAGGCTGAAAAAGAAAAAGAGCAAAATCAGCAACCAGCCAAGTCCGACAAGCCGCAAATGGAACTCAAGGGTGGTTTGGGAAGCGAAGGCTTGTTGATCCAGTCTCCGCCAAGCGTCTAAAGCTAACAGTCTTTTGCTTTTCGAGCAGATGCAATCAATAGGAAAAGGGTCAATCGAAGGATTGGCCCTTTTTTTATGCTTAATTTAGGGTTCCGCCCAAAGCAGTAGGCACATTCCATGTGCCGTCCACCTGGAATCCTGGCAAAAGCTTGACTGCGAACGGCACGGCGGAGCGTGAGCTGCACCTTTTTTCGGCTGTGTCTAAAAGTTGGGTTGGTCGCGTAAAAGTTTGGTTCGCCGCTTACGCCGCAGTACAGGCTGCCAGCCTGGTTCGATATGCAAAACACAGGCTGGCAGCCTGTACTACGTGGTAGCTTTTGCACTGCCGATCGCCTTAA
>JAIPFP010000016.1 GCA_021736575.1 Pirellula sp.
AATTCTCGCGGTTCAACCAACCAAGGATTCACGCCCCATGCTGGCCAAGCTCAAGACATACTCGCTGCTTGGAATCGATGCGATGCCAGTCGATGTCGAAGTGGACTTGTCCCCCGCCCCGCTTCCCAAGACCGTCATTGTTGGCCTCCCCGAACAAGCGGTTCGGGAAAGCATTCATCGCATTGAGCGAGCGCTGGTTAATGGTGGTTTTGACCGCCCCCACGATCGAGTTGTCATCAACTTAGCACCGGCCGATTTGCCGAAACAAGCCACGAGTTTTGATCTTCCAATTGCGATCGGGATCTTGGTGGGTTCAGGTCAGCTTGAATCGGATATCCTTGAAAAATACGCGGCCGTTGGTGAGTTATCGCTGGAAGGCCAAATGCGAAATGTCAAAGGGGCCCTTTCGATCGCCATGGCAGCCGCTAAACAACCTGGCATTCGTGGCCTCTTGGTTCCATCGGAGAATGCACAAGAAGCAGCCGTGGTGGAAGACTTAGAAATTATTCCAATCGGATCGCTTAGCGAAGCCGTCGGCTACTTGTCGGGCAAGCTTCAAATTGAGCCTGTTCCGTCTCGCATCAACGAGATCTTTGAAGCCTATTCCAAGTACGATGTCGACTTCAGCGATGTGCGCGGTCAAGAGATGTCTAAACGAGCGTTAACTATCGCAGCGGCTGGAAACCATAATCTCTTAATGCTCGGCCCGCCTGGGTCGGGCAAAACCATGCTGGCCAAACGGCTGCCGACCATATTGCCAACTCTGTCTTCGGCCGAATCCATCGAAACCACTCGGATCTACTCGGCCCTTGGACGATTGCAGCCAGGGCAACCCCTCATGGTTCAGCGTCCATTCCGGTCGCCCCATCATACGATTTCCGATGCGGGGCTGGTTGGTGGCGGCAGCCCCCCTTCTCCCGGCGAAGTTTCGTTGTCGAACAACGGCGTACTCTTCTTAGATGAATTGCCCGAGTTCAATCGCAAAACTCTTGAAGTCATGCGACAACCACTGGAAGATCGTGTCGTAACGATTTCACGAGCCATGCGCAGCACTACATTCCCTGCCGACTTCATGTTGGTGGCTGCTCTCAATCCGTGTCCATGCGGATATCGAACAGACACTCGTCGAACGTGCAATTGTACGGCTCCCCAGATCGAGCGCTATATGTCCCGCATCAGTGGCCCGTTGCTAGACAGAATCGACATTCATATCGAAGTACCGGCAGTTCCATTCAATGAGCTCACCAGCGGACCGCCTGGCACTAGCAGCGCTGAGATTCGGGTACAAGTGAATTCCGCACGAGAGAAACAGTCAAAACGGTTCGAAAAATCAACGACTAGAACGAACGCGCAAATGAGTAGTCGACAGATCCGTCAGTACTGCACACTAGGAAAACGGGAAATCGAATTGATGCGAATCGCCGTCAACGAAATGGGATTGTCGGCCCGCGCTCATGATAAAATCTTGCGAGTCGCACGCACGATCGCCGACCTTGAAAATGTCGACACGATTCAATCGAACCATGTGCAGGAAGCAATTAACTTCCGTATGCTCGATCGGGATATTTTCAGTTGACGACCGAATCGGAACTCAATCCCGCAGCGACAAGAAGCCTTACCAATGGTCGCACCTGCCGGGTGCGCCAATGAGTCAGGATCGCTTGAGTCATGATCGCTTGCGGCCGTTTACAAACGTGGCCAACACCATTCCGAAAAGCTCGGTGCCGTTGAGGGGCGTATTATACGACTTGCTTTGCAATGACGTTGCATCTACCTTCCATTTTCGATCCGCGTCGACAATGATAAAGTCGGCTGGTTTACCGACTTCAAGCGTTCCGCCTGTTTGTCCAATCAGCTTTGAGGGATTCCAACTGAGTTTTTTCATCGCTTCGCACCATGACAAGACACCAGGACGAATCAGGTGCGTGATGACTTGAGCCAGTGCGGTTTCCAGTGCGATCATTCCAAAAGGGGCCGCATCGATCTCAAGCATTTTTTTCTCGAGCGAACAAGGCCGATGTCCACTGCTGATGATGTCGATCGTGCCGTCGCGCAAACCCTGTACACAAGCATCCACATGCTCTTGAGATCGCAAAGGCGGACTGACTTTGCAGTTGGAATCAAACGACCTAAGCATCGAATCATCCATGTGCACATTTGCAATATAGATTCCAGTGGTGAAATGAATACCGCGAGATTTGGCTCGCCGACAAAGCTCAACGCTTCCCGACGTACTGATGCTCGTCAAATGCAATCTTCCACCGGTGGCTTCCACCAGACGCAGATCTCGCGATGTTGCCAAGTCTTCTGCTTCGGCAGGAATTGGCGAGAGCCCCAAAACCAATTGTTCGAGCCCTTCGTGCATCACTCCACCTTTGGAAAGAGACGCTATTTCGGGATGATCGAATACGACTCGGTCGAACATCCCGCAATACTCTAGAGCGCGCCGAAGAAGTCCTGTGTTCTCGATCGGTCTAGGGCCATCGCTGAGTGCAACTGCTCCGGCCTCGACAAGCGACCCAATCTCCGCCAACGATTCCCCGAGCTGTAGTTTGCTGACACAACCCAATGCGTAAACTCGGCACTTGTCGGCTCGAGCACCTTTCTGGTGAATAAACTCGACACTGGCTGCAGTGTCGATCGGAGGCTCTGTGTTGGATGAAAGTGCAATCGCTGTGAAACCGCCAGCTAAGGCAGCGGTCGTTCCGGTAACGATTGTCTCGTCCTCCTCACGCCCCGGCTCACCAAATTCGGTCGATAGATCGCAAAGTCCCGGAGCGACAACACATCCCACCGCGTCCCATCTTTGGGCAAATGCTGGAACGTCGCCATCGCTCGTATCGATGCCCGCGAAACGACCGTCCACGACCAACAACCGACCGATCCTATCAAGCCCTGTGCTCGGATCGATGAGCCTTGCGTTCTCAATCAGCCAACTACAATCTGTATTCATTCAATCCTTATCCCCTGCGTCCTAGTAGTAACCAAAGAGTAGCCATGCGTATCGCTATGCCATTGGTCACTTGTTCGAGGATGACGGAATGTGGGCCGTCAGCAACTTCTGGTGTCAGTTCAACTCCTCTATTGATCGGGCCTGGAGCCATAATCAAGATATCTGGTTTGCTACGCCGAATGCGTTCTTGAGTCATCGCGTAGAGCAACGTGTACTCATGAACGGATGGAAAGGGACGAATCGCCTGACGTTCGAATTGAATTCGCAATAGATTCAAAACGTCGCATCGTGGCAGGATCTTGTCCAGACTGTAGGAAACTTCGACGCCAAGCTTTTCCCAGTTCTTGGAAACAAGAGTAGCAGGCCCGCATACAATCACCTTCGCCCCTAACTTTAGCAATCCCCATATGTTGGATCGTGCGGTTCGCGAATGTGCGATATCGCCTACCATGGCCACAGTCAGGCCGGCGAGCGAACCTCGGTGCTGGCGGATGGTAAGGATGTCGAGTAAACCTTGAGTGGGGTGTTCATGAGGACCATCCCCTGCGTTGATAACGCTACAGGCTAGATGCTTGGCAAGCATATGCGGCGTGCCTGGCGAGCTGTGCCGAACCACAACAACGTCTACGAGCATCGCTTCAATGGTTTTGGCCGTATCGATAAAAGTCTCGCCTTTGGCTACACTCGATCCGCTGCTTGAAAACTCAACCGTATCCGCACCAAGCCGTTTGGCTGCAAGCGAGAAGCTATTGCGAGTGCGTGTACTGTTTTCAAAAAACAAATTGGCGAGCGTGCGTCCTTTCAGAAGATCTAGTTTGATTCGGCCGTTGCCAGTTGCTGCATGTAAGTGTTCGGCGAAATCCAAAATCAGGGTGATTTCGCTTGCAGCAAGGTGCTGCAATCCGAGCAAATGTTGATGCTTCCAAGTGTCGGGAATCGGCGGGGCATCGATCAAACTGTGAGGGACAGGGACCGTTGGCGCGGATGGATTAAACATGAACTTACTCGCATTCTACGAACGTGTGGGTTCGTAGATTCTAAAGTTCGATGCTCTTTAAGGGAAGGAGAACTGACCTGATCGCCCACTCGCCTACTTTGGTGCGAAATAGCGCAAGCTGTCCTGTGAGGATTCGAAAATCACTTGGGAATTTAGCGGGCGGCTCTCGCCGCTCCGCCATTGCGGGTACAAGTATTCGAACCGCAAGTGAGTGCCATTTGCCGCCCGCCAAGGATACATAGCCGACAAAAGTAGCAGGCACGCTCGGCCGTGCCGTTCGCAGTCAAGCTTTTGACAGGATTCTAGGTGGACGGCACATGGAATGTGCCTACTACTTTGACTTTTGTCGGCTGTGTCTAACTAAGGAGAAGTGGTTCCAGCATTCGCTCCGTTTCCAGCATTCGCTCCGTTTCCAGCATTCGCTCCGTTTCCAGCATTTGCTCCGTTTCCAGCATTTGCTCCGTTGCCGGAAGGGCCAAGTTGTCTAAAAGCATCTTCAATCTCTGCTTCAACTTTGCTCTCCCCCATCATTTCTACGCAAGTCAAACGAAGTTCCTTACTGGATTTGCCCACCGCTGTGATCAAAGTCGACAGGTCCCTCACGGATTCGTCATTGAGGTCGGTCTGCAAAATCTCAATTTTTTCCAAGAGATTCTTCACTTTGGTTTTTTCGTCCTCAGCTTCGATTAATTTCATCAGCCCCTTAACTTCCGAACCCGCAGCGTTGGCCGATGGTTTGCGATACGCACCGTTGAGAGCAAAGTGAATTCGCTCGAATCTTTGATGGGCAATTCGACGAGCATTCTTGACTTCCTTGGGCTGACTATCAAATGCACTTTTTTTCGGTTGTGCTGCTCCACCCATCCCACTCATCCCACCCTCAGATCCACCTCCACCTTTACCCGATCCGCCACCTTTGCCAGAACCGCTGGAACCGCTGGAACCGCTAGCAAGTGCTCCGCCACCGTAGCCATCTCCCGAGCCGCCGCCTGCCCCATAACCTTCTCCCATTCCGCCCATTCCGCCCATGCCCATTCCGCCTCCACCTCCATTTGACTTGAAGATTCTAGACTTCCATTCTTTGAGCGATCTCCTTGCATACTTCACCAACCCCATTTCGATCTTGGATATATCTTCCGGCGTGAGGTTTACAGGTGTGATCTTGCCTAGACTCAGGCACGCGTTCTCCAACAACCATTCGGAGTCTTCCGTCTCGAAAAGCTTGACAAGCATGGGCGACAAAATTTCCGTGGCTTGCTTGGCTGGCTCCTTTTCTGGCTCGAGCATCGCAATGTAAGTTAGGCAATCGATGGCTTGGCCGGTCAGATATTTTTGTGCCTCGGCCGATCGGATCACTGGCTTGGGAGCTTCGATAAATTCCTTAAGTTTTGCGACGAATAGCTTTCTGTCGCTTTCTTTGACTACGTTTTCTTTGACTGCTCCTCGTCCAAGATGTCGAGCCAAACTGGTGAGAGCAGCACTAGATAGTCCATCGATTTCTTTTGCGTCGATAAGCGACAGCAAGATCGGATGAATGGCAGCGTCTGGAACAGGAGTCCCCGAACCCGACTTTGGGACGGATGAGTGGAGACGTCCAAGGATGATCGCAGCATTGATTCGCGTTGCAGGCGAGAACGTTTTTCCTTTGGCGTCTCGATTGATCAACCCGGTCATCCACTTGATAAGGCGATCGTTGAACGGTCGAAGTAGGCTCGGGTTTCCTTCGATCGTATTGATGTCGTCAAAAATGTCAAAACGAGTGCTGTTAATTACTTCCGGCTCTTGCTGAGTCAAACGCGGCAAAATGTATTCGAGATAATACGCATCGATCGGAGCCAAGTCGATTTTGTCGGTCTTGACCGACCTTGCCCGGTCCTTCTCCTTGCGCTTTTCGGATATGTCTTTGTCTGTCTTCAATTTCGGTTCGAAGGTCTTGAATTCCGCTGGAGCTTCCTGAGCAATCAAAACGGAGTCAAACCGATTTTGTGCTCCTGCAAGCAATAGTGCTGCAAAACTCGTTTTTTTTACCAAGGAAAGAAGCATGGTTCGTGGGCTCATCGGGCCACCTCGGAGTGAATGAAGGGAGCAGCGGGGACAAGAAATGAGTGACCGGCAGCGACGCTCTCTGACCGACGATCTCTATCTAAGGTACGGGACCACGGTACCAAGTGTCAACTTTTCGCTCGCAGAAACAGCAAATAACTAAGAATATTTGCAGCTTTGCGTCGTTGAAACGGCTTATGCACCCGTAAAATTGCCTTCATCGTCGTAACGCACCAACGCGAAGTAGATGAAAACAACAACGATCATCGGCAGAACGGCCAAAAAAACCGGACTTACAAAAAAAATCAAGCCAATGTTGAGAGTCAAATAAATGGTCCAAAGCCACCAGGTTTGCTTGAACAAAGCATAGAACCGTTTCATCGAATGCCTTCCATGGCTCCGATAGCCGCATCAAGGTCAGCCATCAGATCCTGAGGATCTTCGAGTCCAATCGAGATCCGGATCAGGGAGTCCGTAATTCCAAACGCAACTTTTGCTTGTGCGTCATAGCTTGCGTGCGACATGGATGAGGGCTGTTCAATAAGCGACTCTACCGCTCCAAGACTCACCGCCAATCCGAAAAGCTTTGTCGCTTGACAGACTTGCTTGGTCATCGCAAAGTCGCCATCGATTTCAAACGAGATCATCGCACCAAACTGGTCTCCCATGTATTTGGTTGCCCTCGCATGATTCGCGTGACTCGGCAAGCCAGGGTACAAGACTCGCTTTACCCTGGGATGACCCTCGAGCCATTTGGCGATCTGCAAAGCGGACTTGCACTGCTCTCGCAATCGGAGTTCAAGCGTCTTGATGCCGCGTTGCAGCAAAAAGCACTCGAGGCCACCGAGCACCGCCCCAGTCGCATTTTGGACAAAGTACAATTCTTTATGCAACGCCGCATCACGGGCTGCTAAGACGCCAGCCAAGCAGTCGCTATGCCCGCCTAGGTATTTCGTAGCCGAATGCATCACAATGTCTGCACCCAATTCGAGCGGTCTCAAAATCGCCGGTGGCGCAAACGTGCTATCAACACCAAGCAATGCACCGCTGGCATGTGCGATTTCGGCGATTTCAGGAATATCCGGAATCGTCATCAGGGGATTGCCAATACTCTCGATCCAAACCATTTTGGTGTTGGGCCGAATGGCTGCTTTAACTTGAGCTGCATCATCGGCCGGAGCGAGAGTCACCGACACACCGCTCCGATTGCAGATCTTGTGCAGCAACCGAAAGGTTCCGCCGTAGATGTCGCAACCTGCAACCACGTGGTCACCTGACTTGAGAAGCATCGTCGCGCAGTGAGTCGCAGCCATTCCCGACGAAAACGCAAGTGCACCCGCCGCTCCCTCAAGATCCGCCAATGTTCGTTCGACGGCAGCACGCGTGGGTGAACCGCTGCGAGAATAGTCGTATTGCCCCCAAATTCCAGCTCCTGGCTGCACAAAAGTGGTCGCAAGATGAATCGGGTTTACGACAGCGCCTGTGGATGGGTCCGGTTCGTTTCCAACATGGATCGCTCGCGTTCGGAACTTCATACTTCCAACGCCTGCTGGAGGTCCGCGATTAGGTCCTCCGTATCTTCGATCCCACACGACATGCGAATCATATTGTCGTAAATCCCAAACCGCAGACGATCTTCAGGCGAATAGTCAAAATAGCTCATGACTAACGGCTGCTCGATGAGGGACTCGACACCGCCAAGGCTCGGTGCAATTCTTGGAATTTTGCACGCGTCGATGACTGCGGCCGTTTGTTTCCAATCCGCATCTCGCACCAAGAAAGTGATGAGCCCCCCAAAGCCCTTCATGGTTTGCTTGGCGATGGAATGACTTGGATGCGACTTGAGGCCTGGATAGTAAACCCTTTCGATACGAGGATGTCTCTCTAAGAACTCCGCTATCCGTTGTCCGTTTTGATTGTGTCGTTCCATTCTCAAAGCAAATGTCTTCAATCCGCGCTCAAGCAAGTACATGTTGTGCGGCGAGTTAATCCCTCCCAAAATTCCCCGAAGCTTGCGAACGTCTTCCAGCTTTTCTTTCGAGCCGCAAATGACACCCGCCAATAAATCGTTGTGCCCCCCCATATATTTGGTCGCTGAGTGCCAGACGTAGTCAACACCATATTCGATGGGCCGGACGTTGTAGGGGGTCGCCAAGGTTGCATCGATGAGTGTTTCCACTTGATGCGCTTTGCCAAGCGCGACGAACTGCTCTAAATCGATGACGGTCAAGTGTGGGTTCGTCGGGGATTCACTAACGATCATCTTGGTGCGGTCATTGATTGCGGCTTCCATCGCCGCGAAATCACCTGTCTTAACTTGGTGAGTGATCACGCCGAAACGAGCCATGTGCTTCGAGCAAAACTCGCGACTGCGATGATAGCATTGATCGAAGAAAACGATTTCGTCCCCCGAATTGAGTTTTGCCATAAGCAGTCCAACGATCGCTGCCATTCCGCTTGAATAAAGGATCGCGTCTTCTGCCACATCCATGGCCGCCAGTTTCCTCTCGACAACTTTTTCATTCGGATTGCCATAGCGACCGTATTCTTCGCGGTCTTGTTTCTCATGGATATAGTCCAGAATGCTCTGCGTTGACTCAAACGTAAAAGTGCTGCTGCAGCAAATGGAGTCCGTTATCGCATCGTTAGGTTTTTGCCTAGCTTCGCCGCCATGCACGCTAGTCGTGCTCATTCCAAGAAGCTTGCCATCGGACAAAGTGGCCTTCAATTGGGATGGATAAGAGGACTGGGATGGCTTATCCACGATGGTTGCGTTTTCCATAGGATGGTTGGTCGACTAAAAGAAGGAATCGTGACTCTTCAGAGACGCGACCTTGTAGCCAACCACATTAGAAACGATCTGTGCCATGAGGGCAAAGTGTCGTGAGTGGCTATTTAGCAGTACTAGGCTGCAAGCGGCCGCAAATCCCTGAACGCAAATAAGTTTAGCCGCGCCCGACAAGTACTTCAAGGAGTTTTTCCAAGACTTTGGACCAGGAATCGATCCAAGATGTTAAAATGTGAGACGCGAAGGTTCGAGTCGTTTCGTTTTTCGCCATCCCCACATCCATCCAACCATGGTTGTTTTCTACTCTCAAAGCCCCGTTGCATGAGCACCGCAATAGCAATTTTCGCGCGTTTCGTTTTGGTCGCAGGGGTCGTCTGCTTGGTCGAACTCCTTCCGCACAGTTCAGCCCAAGAAACCGATTCATCGAAACAAACTGAGCTGCTTGAAACACTCGTTGCAAAACTCTCCAGCGATAAATTCTCGGTCCGTGAGGATGCGACCGAGCAGTTGGCATTGCGATTCGACGATTCGATGTTGCCGCAAATGGATGCGATTGCCAAAACGCTTACCGACTTGGAAGCCCGAGTTCGCTTGGCGGGAATCATCAGCAAAATTAGATACGAACGGCTTCAAAACCAAATTCGAAGCTTCGTCCGCTCACGCGACCCCAATGAGACTTTTGGCTTTGAAGGTTGGAAGAGCTTTTCCCGTTATAGCGGCGAAAACCGCAGCTCAAAAATGCTCTTCCTCAAGTTGCTGGATCGCTATCCGGAATTGGTCGAAAAGGCTCTTGAATCCAAGCAAGCCGCAGTCGACCGAACGAAACTTATCGCTGCACGACTCGGCGAAAACCGATCGCAACTCCGTTACTCGGAAATTGAGGATGGGCTCGCATTGCTCTATTGCATCAATGCTTCGGAAGATCTTTACGATCTCCGTTTGGAACGAATAAGCCTTTCCACTTTCATGGTCGCTCCATTTGGTCCTTTTCTCAGTGAACCACAATTTCGCACTCCGCTCGAAAGGTTACTGTTTAATTGGGCAGTCAAAGTCAAGGAAGAGAAGCAAGGCTGCTTAGCGCTTTTTATGGAAAAGAATATGTCGCATGCTAGGGAGTTAGCTTTAGGAATTCTTGAATCAACCACTGCGGACGAAGATCCGGATACCTACTTGTTGGCCATGCATGCTCTCTATCGATTCGGTCAACGCGAGGATTTGCCTAAAGTTGAAAAGTGGCTGGACAACAAAGTCGTTTGTTTTGAGAGGGAAAACGTGGCCCGCGAGCGCTATACCATTGAATATCGCGACGTCGCGCTGTTGATCGCATTTCGACTTGCTGGCGAAGACGCAAGCGATGACTTTCGGCAGCTTAGACTGCACGAGAATCAAGGCTTTCAGAACGAATCGATCCTAATACCGGCCATTGCGACTCAATTCCGAACCGATCGTATCGAAAAGTGGCGCAGCAAACGCAAGAATGAAAAACAAACCGACGCGTAAGGGCGCGTAAGTCGTCCGGTCAAAGCCCGGGCTGTGATGTTGAACCGCTTCGCTATAACGAGGACGAAGCTTTCTGAAGACTATTCTTGAACCAACCGATCTCCTTCGCAATTCCCTGGCTTAGGCTGGTCTCAGAAATGGCGTCTGGCAATACGCTCCAGGCATACGTTTCCACTTCATAGTGCCCTGTAAACGATGGGCGCTGGCTACTTGTGCCCCCGAGAATACCGATCAGTTTTTCGATTTCCCCTTGCGTTGACTCAAGCAAACCAAAGGAGGACAAGAAAATGGGTACATGGAAATGAACTCGCCACTGTCCAACTAGGTCTTCCACCGATTGAACCGTCGACAAAGCAACGCCAAGATCTTCGGATAATGTGATTCCTTGAGCAGCGTCTCGTCGGATCGTCGTTTGATGCAAATACCGATCTTCCGCGAAAGAACTCAACTGTTTCCAAGCCACAACGCGATCCTCAAGTGATTTGGACTGCCAATCGATGCGAATCGCAGCCGACACTTGAACCTTTCCTATCCCAATTCCGTCACGTTCTAATTGGTTCAATTCGTGCACCTGGTCTTCGAACATGACTGCCGCATGACAGATGTCATGACACAGCGTTAGATACTCACGCGCCACATGCGATTGATGACTCGTCAAATTCGGCGCGGACAAATAACGACTGAAAAACGCACGAAACGAGGCGCTGTCGGTCAAAAAACAGCCGGGTTCTGGCTCGATCGCCAAAACGATCTTGCGGCCAGTGCGTTCAAAGAGTTGGTGTAGCTCCATCGCAATCTCCATCAAGTGAGCCGTGGCCCGAGCCAACTCATCGTCCGTCGGCGGCGGGACACTCCAAGCGATAGGCAATGTTGAAATCGACCCGACTTCGCCTGCTGGCAGCAACGCGTCAAGAATGCGAATCAAACTCAGCGTGTAGTCACAGCGTTCCCGTTGCCACCAAGTGGGCTGATAAACGCGATGCTTTACGATTTGACTATGGAAATCCCCTTGTGGAAAACCGTTCAGGGTAAACGGAACGAGTTGGTAGTCATCAAGCCGACTCCTGAGCAAATGCAAGTTCTCTGGAAGAATCGCCTGCTGCGCCGAAACTTCCGAAAACCATAGCCCAACTCCCATAGACGACTCCGGCGATACGAGCTGGCGTATAGGCAGACCGAAATGCAACAAATTGTCCAAAACGGCGGGAAGGTCTCGCCCGGCGTGAACATTCGTGCAATATCCGATTCGTATAGGGAGTCGCTTGGCGTTGTTTTCTTGATCAGTCATTTTGTGGAAGGATCGCTGGTATTGGGACTGGGTTTTGGAGTGACGGTCAATTGCGGCTTGGCTTGACGCCTCGGTCAACTAGAATAGGCGTTTTGTAGTTAGAACTCGGAACGAACCACGACCCTTTTATGCTTCGATATTGGACCGCTGGAGAATCGCACGGAAAAGCCCTTCTTGCACTAATCGACGGATTTCCAGCAGGATTAACCATCGATCAGGACCTTATCAATCACGAACTGAGGCTCAGGCAAGGCGGATATGGCCGAGGCGGTCGGCAAAAGCTGGAACAGGATACTGTCGAGATTCTTACCGGCGTTTGGCAGTCGAAAACGTTAGGTTCTCCGATCGCTCTTCAAGTTGCCAACAACGACTATAAATTGGAACGTCTCAAAGAACTGGAACGACCTCGGCCAGGGCACGCCGATCTGACGGGCGCGATCAAATACTTGGGATCCATTCGAGGAGTCCTTGAACGGTCGAGCGCCCGTGAGACAGCCGCTCGTGTCGCCGCTGGAGCGTTGGCTCGCCAACTCCTATCTCAATTCGGAATCGAAACGATTGGCTACGTGGTCGAACTAGGCGAAATGCCTATCGGAAGAGGCGATACCTTGTCGCACACCGTGGATGTGGTTCGCAAGCTTCGCGAATCCAGCAGTATCTACTCCGTCGATCCAACTCGCGACAAACAAGCCGAAGAGTACATCGATCGCATGGCAGATGAGGGGGATACTCTCGGCGGAATCATCGAGGTGCGCGTCGACGGACTTCCCTTTGGATTAGGGACCCATGCGCAGTGGGATCGCAAACTCGATGGAAAACTCGCTCAAGCGGTAATGGCCGTTCAAGCCATCAAGGGGGTTGAAATCGGAATGGGGTTCGAAGCCGCACGCACTCGCGGTTCGAAAGTGCATGACCCAATTCTTTACGACGCCTCCCAAAGTCATTTGCCAAACCTTGGATATGTTCGACCTAGCAACAATGCCGGCGGGCTCGAAGGCGGCATGACCAACGGACATCCACTGATCTTGCGAGCGGCAAAGAAACCGATCAGTACGCTTCGAAAACCGCTCGACTCGATTCGAATGGAAGACAAACAACCTCATCGTGCTAGCTATGAACGGAGCGATGTGTGTGCGATATCGGCAGACGCTATCATCGTGGAGCACGTCGTTGCATTTGAACCTGCAAGCGCTCTCGCCGAAAAGTTCGGTGGGGATAGCTTGATCGAGATGAAGGCCCGTTACGAGTTGTTTCTCGAACTTGCAAGAAAGCATCCCGCCCCTGAGTAGGCACCCAGCCGGAAGCATGACTTGGAAATTGACCTCGAGCTGAAAACGAAACTGGCATTAAGCCATCCCTACCAGTACACGTACTGCAAGAATCGCTCGCGGTCCGCAGCGGGCAAGGCCTCGATATCTGGTACGACGTATCGATTCTCCTCGGTGTCCATCAGCAGTTTGCCTCTCTCTCCGAAGTCGATCGCTTGGCTCTGCGTCCAACGCATCGAAAACACTTCGCGCCCCAAATCGGTAACCACATCGAATTCGAGAAAGCCAAGCCGAAGCTTGACCTGTGTTACCTTCTGAATCTTGCGTAAAAGGTAGCGGCGTCTCCTCATAGACGTCAACAACGATTGCTGCTCCGCAGACCACTCACTCAAGTTGGAAATCATCCCAATCTCTTCATCCTCGCCATGGTCTTTCCAGCGACGAAGGCTCAGATAGCGATCCGGCTGCGTCGCGGGAAACGAAGCAACGGCAAAGACACTATCCGCAACGCATTCTCCGTCGATCCAAACCTCGGTGCGATGCAGTTTTCCAAGTCGTAGCTCTGTGCGATGCGGTTCAAGCCAATGGATGGCCGCCGCGTTCTGTTTAGCAGCGTCCGTCTCCGCTTCACCCTCTTTATTCTTTTCGGCCTGATTCTTTTCGGCTTTGCCATCCACAACAGAGCTAGGCTTGGGGTTCTCAGCATTCCAGAGGAGTTTGTCCACGTTTGGATCCTTGGAAACTTGGGTTTGAATCCGAACGAGCCGCGCGTAGGTTCCATCCGCACTGAGAAGTTCTGCATGTGTACCGTGTTCGATCATTCGACCTCGATCGAAGACCAAGATGCGATCGGCATTGCGCAACGTCGATAGCCGGTGGGCGATGGCGATCGTGGTTCGACCTCGAACGAGAACTTCCAAGGCTTCTTGAATGCTACGTTCTGCTTCGGCGTCGATATTGCTGGTCGCTTCATCGAGGATCAGAACCTTCGGGTCATAGAGCAATGTACGAGCGATGGACAGGCGTTGTTTTTCGCCTCCGGAGAGTCCTGCACCATGTTCGCCGAGGAGTGTCTCATAGCCGAGGCTCTGTCGCAGGATAAAATCATGGGCGCCCGCAGCCTTGGCCGCCACGAGTGCTTGCTCGATGGTGCTTTGAGGGCGACCGTAGGACAAGTTCTTCCAAATGGTTCCGCGAAACAAAAAGGAATCTTGAAACACGATTCCTAAATTCTCTCGCAAACTTTGCATAGAAAGGTTTCGCACGTCGATGCCATCGACCAAAACAGCACCTTCCTGAACATCGTAGAACCGGCCGAGCAAATTGACCATCGTCGACTTGCCTGATCCGCTCCTTCCCACAATCCCCACCATTTCGCCAGGTGCCACTTCAAACGAAACATCCTTGATCACCGGTTGATTTCGATCGTATCCAAACGTCACATGGTCGAAGCGAAGATGGCCGCAAGGATTGTCCCATTTCTTTGCGTGCGCAGGGTCTTGAACACCTAATGGCGTTTCCATCAACTCGAGTACCCGTTTGCTTCCCGACAAAAAGCTTGTCAGCCACGAAGTGAAGTTCGATAGTGCGCCGAGAGGCGCATAGAACATGGCTAGGTAAGCGAGAAACGCGATCAATTCCCCCAAAGACATTTCTTTGCCAATGACATCCCGTCCCCCCACATACCAGACGATGAGGCCCCCTAGACTAAAGACGATCGACATCGAGGCTGAGTACCAAGCGTTGGTGTTCTCAACCCAGAGGCGCCATTGTCGCAAATGATCGCTCGTTTTCCGAAATCGTTCATACTCTCGATCCTCTTGAGCGAACGACTTTACCACTCGGATCCCTTGAAGCATGCCACCCAGGATCGACATTTGTCGGGAGGATGCGTCCCAGAGACGATAGTATCTCGGGTAGACCTTTTGCCAAAAGATCCATGACCCAATAAACACCAATGGAACCGGGATGAGCGTATACATCGCGAGCTTGGGGTTGAGCCACATGAGCATAGCTCCAACACCAACCAATTGCGCCGTCTGAAGCAGAAAGCCGCCGGTGAGCTGATGCATGAGACCGTGTAGTACCTCGCTATCGTGCGCAACGCGGCTGATCATCGAACCGACCTGGTGGCGGTCGTAGTATGCGACAGCCATCCGTTGCAGTTTTTGAACCAACTCGAGTCGGAGAGTTCCGGTCAATTCGGTACCGATTCTCGTCGCGATTTGCCCTTTGATGACACTCACCACGGACATCAGGATGCGGGAAAAAGCCAAGGCTAGAACGACGACGAGCAATGCCGACTGAAACGGAACGCTCGATCCATTGCTGACCCCCTCGATGGTTTGGCCATTGAGTATGTGGTCGACCATGTATTGCTGCAGTTTCGGCGGTATCAGCTCGGCAACGACACCAACGATAGTCAAGAAGCAAAGGAACATCGCACCGCGTTTATGAGGACGAAGCAGATGAAGGATATGGCGAAGGATTTGCCCTTTTTCCATGCATCGCGGGCACGACTCGTCGACCGTTTGCAATCGGAGCGAACAGGCATTGCATCGAGGCGGATCGAACGGATCGCGAGTCAGTTCGATGGCAATTTCACGGAGCGCGGCATCCCGGTCGACAGGAAGTTCGACAGCCTCGTCGACAAGCTCGTCGGCGTCGGTCCCCTCGTCCGGTTTCGTTTTGACGACCTCTCGCATTCGCTCGAGCGCGCGCGCCACTTTGTGAAAACGGGTTGCTAAACGGTTGGAGAAACGCAGTAAGTCCGTCCAGACACTATCTGTTTTCACCTGTAGCATTCCGGATCCTACCCCGGCAACCGTTCGAAAAGACTCGATCTGGCTCCAATGGAGTGTAGTCACAACGGACCCCGTATCATTTTCAACGAGACGGAGTCCATTTAGAGTGACTTGTAGTTCAAGCGATTGTTTTTTGCCTTCAAGCGAAAAGTCCGTTTCCACTTGGAAGAGTTGCGACTGGGCATTGTCGCGATGTTGGCTTGAGTTGGACGACAACGAGACACGGGCAGTCAACGCGGTCATAGGATTTGGGGCATTCCTTTTGGTCAGATCTAAAAAGTACGAGAAACCATGCAAGTTGCGTTAGATGCTTAGTTCTGCGGTTTGTTCCCGGAATAGTTTATCGCATTGTCTTGCCATTGAGGCTCTGGACGCTGATTTTTTTGCCAAAGCTACGTCGTGCACTTAGGTGAGCGGCAGCATGAGATACACCCGTAGCACAGGCTGCTAGCCTGTGCTTTTTAGACTATTGCAGGCTGGCAGCGCTGGCAGCCTATGCTAGCATTATGTCTCGATAAAATCCTTTAGCTCATCCGCAGTGATCGACAGCAGCTCACTCCGGTTCGTTTGTTTGTTCTTGACGACATGCAAATAGGTTCCCACGTAAGGCTCTGTGACTCGAGCCTTGGCGTCAAGCGGCGCGACGATGAGCAATTGCAACCCAAATCTTGCGAACAGATCGAGCGCATATTCAGCGTGTGCATCGTCGCTTCGTGAAAACATCTCATCCACCATGACGAAGTGGAATCGGTCCCCTTGCACACCATCCGGATCGAGATCGTACTGATAAGCGATTGCAGCTACCAAAACCAAAAAGGCTAGCTTGCCTTTCTCTCCCCCCGATTGTCCTGTGCCGCCATCGTAATAGCTTCTCGCCTCGCCCGTGCTCTTGATGATCTCGCGAGCGGCGAAGTTGAACCAATTCCGAACGTCTACCACCTTCTCGCGCCATCGCGTGTTGCCATCGTCCCTCAACTTCGACACAAACTTTTCAATCCGGACAAACGTCGCTTCGTTGGCTTCGGGAGTGCCATCCAAGGTGCCCGTCAAACAGCCAGAGAGCTCGCGTCGAAAATCTTGAATCTCCCGGTCTTGAACGTCGCTCGGCTCCAACCGCATGAAAGTCCCAGTTTTCCATTCAAGCAGCTTCAATGCGGAATTGAGCTGTTCGATCTTGTCTCGAATCTCTTGCCGCTCGTCTTCAAGTCCGCCGTGAAGTAGCCCGATTTCGTTGAGCACATTCTCATTTAATCGACGCTTAAACCGTTCTTCATGCTTGGGCAGATCATCCAACGAAATCCGTTCGAACAACGCCGCGAAACTCGATAGCGAATCGACATCCGCATCCAAGTCAATCTGTTCATCTGGAAATTTCTTGAGAAAACGTGTCATGGAACTGGTTACATCGCGAGCCATGGGGATGAGTCGCTCCTGCAATCGTTCGACTTGTTCGCGTTGCTGTCGCTCTGTCTCCGATGGCAGCGTACCAAGGTTGACAATCGTCAACGGCTCTTTGAGTGAGGATTGCAGTGTTTCGAACTTCTGGCTTGCAATTTCAAGACTTCCATCGGCTTCCGCTTTGCGTATTTTATCGCTGGCTACATCCAGCAGTCGCATGCCATCGCGCAGTTCGCGCTCTCGGGTCGTTCTCTGGGCGATGGCAGAATCGCGGTCCTGTTGGTGCCCCATCGCCTCCGCTCTTCGATCCGAGCAATGGGACTTCAGTTCGCGGATACGATCATCCGATTCCTCAAGTCGTTGTCGTTCTAGTCTCATTTGGGACGCTTCGAACTCGTGACGCGAATTGTCGATCGCGTCGAAATCGTCGGTCTTGAGAGCTTGATCCAGCGCCTCGATGGCGGCCGTGATGCGATCGATCTCGGCATTGAGCCTATTGGACCGCGCGTGCAATTGCTGCAAGTCCGAATCTCCCTTCCGAATCGCCTCCGCCAAACTCAAGCGTTTTTGTCGATTGTCCCATCCGAGAACGAAATGCCTTCGGTCGTCAGGCATCGATCGATCGTCTTTCTCATGTCGTGCATTGCCAGACTTGGTATGTCGATTTCGAGTCATGGCTGCGGATTCGCATTTTTGAAATTCCTCAATCGATTCGCAGGCAACGTAGTTGAAACGTAGCTGGATTTCCAATCTCACCCAAGGCACCAACGGGTGGTCTGGGAACTCGATTTTCTTAATGAGGGTTTCCTTTTCTTGGGTTGATTGGGGAGTTAAGCTGTCTTGCATTCCAGGTTTTGCTTTCGACCCAACTCGCAGATAGACAAGCCGCTGCCCATGACCTCGTCCATCCACCAGCCGCGTTCGATCGACATAGCCCGCCACGCGAGCATAAAAGTCATTTGAAACGAGTAGGCTGCGAGCAAACGAATGAAGCACTTGTTCGACGGACGACTCCCATTCGCGTTCTTTGGGAATCACGGAAATCAGCTCTGCGGCAAAGGGCAAATCGCTTGGAGCAATCTTCAAGTCGCGGCACATTGCGTCGCGAACGGCGACAAAGGACTCGGGAAGGTTGCCTTTGCGTTTTTCGAGCGCTTCGGCTTCGCTGCGATCGTCCGCCAACTGTCGGGTTAAAGATCCTATTTCGAATTGCAGGGAGCCGTCTTGCGTTCGTTTTTGCTGGCGTTCGTCGAGCATCTTGGCACGGCGGGCATGACTCTCCTTCCGAACTTTGGCGAATTGCTCAGGCGACGTCACTTGGATGTTGAGACCGGCCAATTGCAATTGCGACTCAAACATGGCTCGGAATTTGGCTTTGCTTTTGGCGATCGAATCCGCTTGCTCGATCAAGCCTGGCAACTGCCGCAATCGGTCCCCACCTGCATGTTCGATCTCCAGTTCGAGTCTCGCAATTTCATTGCGTAATCGATCTTGAAGTTTTTCCAATCTCAAGATGTCTTCATTGAGATTGTGAATCTGTTGTTGCCATTGACTGCAAAGTGGCTCTAGCAGCCTGATCGACTGGTCTGCAAAGAAGTATTGGATGGCCCCTAGCAATTCCTTGGCAAGTTTCAATTCTTCGAGACGAGACCGATAACGCTCGCCGGCTTCGATGATTGGCCGCAAAAGTTCGTCTTGTTGACGAACGCGAACGAGCATGCGATGCGCCTCGCTCAGTTCGCCGAAGTGTGTGAGTAGTCGACCCACTCGCTCGTTCACAGGTTTGCGTTCAAGCATGTGCTGTCGGATGAACTCATCGAGCCGTTGCACATCTTTGACCGCGACGGTTTGATTGAAGATATCCATTGCCTTGGCTCGGAAGCCGGTCTTTTTTTGCAACCATTGAAAGTACTCTTTGTAGCTACTGGTCGTCTTGAAGCCTCGGTCTTTTAGAGTCCGAGCAATCGACGCGCCCGTGCCGAGTTCGCCGAGATCGCGAACGATACCGCGTTCTGATTCGCAAAACGCATAGACTTTCTCGACTGCGTTTTCGTTGTTGAGATAGAGCACTTGGCAGACGGTAAAGACGCTGTTCTTTGCGGAGTTAGAAAAGCTTGCGAGCAATGCCGTGTAGTGCCCGCTGCCATTTCGCAGGTATTGAATTTGCGGGCGACCTCCTTCGCCAACGGTTCGATCGTAAGCTCCGCGAATATACGTTTTCTCGTCTCGTTCGTTTTTCGTGGCCCCTGCTGCAACGTTGTAATTGCGAGTTTGCGGACGAACAAGCAGTGTCAACAAAGCATCGACCAACGTGGATTTGCCCGACCCATTTTCTCCGACGAGCAAGGTTGTTTGGCCGCGTGGTTGAACGGAATAGACACCGCCATCGAAGGTGCCCCAGTTATAAACTTCGAGCTTGGCCAGCCGATAACCTGACAGGGGTGGTCGCTCTTCGATCAGCTGTGCATTACTCACGATTCCTCAGCCTCGCTGACATCCGTTGCGAGTTTGCCGACAGCAGATGCCAACGAGAGTCGCAACCGCTCAAGGTCCGAGAGCGGTAAGCGGGCTTTGATGATACGGCGAATTTCCCAGGATGGCGGCTCCTTTTCAAATTGCCGAACGAACTTGAGATCCTCCATTTTACGCAAGGCGGCAGTCAATGTTCGGTTCAACCGCACCGAATCGGGTTGGTCGGGAAAAAATGCTTCCCAGAGTGCCAGCAAGTCGCTTTGGGCTATCACGCAGCGTTCATTGTGCACATCTTCTTCTTCGTATTGTCGCAATTCATCCCGTAGCAACACACATAATAGTGTTGCGTCGTAGCCCAACGGAGTTCGACGAAAAAGTCGTGGAATAGGTGGGAAGTCAGCGGGTATTTCTTCTTCGTCAAGTTGACGTAAGTATGCCATCGCGTCAGGTTCATCGACCACCAGAAGCAACCCGAGCTTGCCAAAGTACTCTGTCAGTGGAGATACGTTCTCAAGCAATTGCTCCCATGTCTCGAGATTGTCGTCGTGATAGATAACCCCTTGCAAAAGTCGAACAGCCACCGGGCTCCAGTCTATTGGCGGTGGGATCGCGTTTTTCGGATCGGAGGGAAGATTATCCACGAGAGGTTTAAAAAGATTTTGGAGGAAGTGGAGAATCGAATCAACGCGGTTTGGTTGAAACGTCGCGGCTGGACGCTTTGGGCTGAAACACGATTCGAGGGATCGAGACTCGGAGTGGACTGCTACGTCCACGCGGCTGAGCGATGGTGATACGATCGACATGGTTTGGATCGATGGAATGCGAATCGTCGTGCGCAATCTGCAAGTAACCTAGCAGTTCCACGACACCACCTGTCAAAGGCCATTTTGTGAGGAGATTTGGCAAGGGCTCTTCATCCCCGTCGGTAGTCGCTTCTCGAATATGGCTTCGCAGCTTTCGCAAATCAAGTCGCTGCATGCGGGCAAATGCCGACGCCATGGCTTGAGCATGCTTCGGATCAATGACTTGTTCGGTCAACTGGAATGCATCAAAGTCTTGCGGTTGCACCCAGAAGGTACGCGCCATAGGTGAACCGATTTCTGCTTCGGCATCGACCGACAATTGAATGGCTTGACACTCGGGCGCTCCCCTAAGCCTCATGGCTTGTTGCCGAATGTCGCGGAGCACGTTTGCCAATCGAATGCGATGGGCGGCTGCTCGGGCATCAAGCAGTCGCCGCAAGGTGGCGGACAATCTGGCCGTGGTTCGCATGACCTTTTCGGCCTCGGCTAACAGAGATGGCACCATGCGTCGGACCCTTGATAACGATTCATGCTGATCCGCGAGGGCTGCCAGATGTTGGATCTCTTCGATGTTTTTGCGAAGGGCTGCTTGCTGCGTAGGCGAAAACAAGAACGAGACGAACGCAAAGAAGCTTATCCCCTCGTCCTGTTGCTTGAGCAGGTCCTCGGAGTCCAACGCATGACCGAGAATTTGCCCTCGGGAGTCGTTGCCAGAAGATTGCAGTTGTTGGACTTCGCGAGCGATCGACTGAAAACGCTCTTCAACAGCTCGAAAATCGGATTGAAGAGCCCGCAACAAATCGACCGCGTTTTGGAATCTCTCGCGAATTTGGGCAGGTCGATAGACTTGGACAGATTTCCCTGACTCGATCGCTTGGATTTCTTGGTCGATGGTCGCGCGTTGAGCTCGCAAGTAGTCAAGGCGACGATCTGGATCGGCCGACGCACCTCGCACGATGTCCTCGAGGGTATCGATGACAAGTCTAAGTCTGCTTTCGGTGCCTACGAGGTTCGATCCACGGGCGATGGCCGAGTCGACAAATTGAATCGCTTCTTCGGCGTACCTAGTGAGTTGGAACTGCGGTTCGATGGATGCCGCTTCGAGAAATCGTTGAAGCCAGCCTGCATCGGCCCACTGAGTCAAGTAACGTTCCGGAGGGCCAGGCAGCAGGCTTGGCTCGGTGTCGTGTATCTCCTCTTGATAGCCAGTCAGGCGCGTTCGAAAGTCCGTCTGCCCGATTGAAATCAATTCTCCAGACTTAAAGACGCGGTGCAGAAAATCGAGAATCAGAGGCGCGTTGTCGGAACGAAGCAATCTCGCAGTCGGAGATGCTTCGAAAAAGGTTCGAATACTATCGCGTCGCATGGACGTAGCAAAACGGCTTGTGGACATGGAAACCTAGATTAGTTGAGAATGACTCAACTTAAACATGTCCGTGACACGTTTGGTCCTGGAATCAGAAAATTTTCTTGATTTCGCGATGCCTTTCGACGAATGCTGTTCGCCGAGTTATTTCTTCTTGGCTGCCTTCTTTACGGCTTTCTTGGCTGCCTTCTTGGGAGCAGCCTTGACTGCGGCACTCTTCTTGACCGCCTTCTTTTCGGTTGGCTTAGCAGCCACTGGACTTGCCTTTGCCACCTTTTTAGAAGTCTTGCCGCCGAAGATTCCTTCCCAGCCAGAGGAATATTTCTCGTTGGTACCAACTCGCGTAATTGTCACTAAATCACCTTTGAACAAAAACTGAAACTTCAATCGGACATGTGGGAGACGATCCATCGCATTTCGGATCCTTCGCTCCCTATCAACACTATCAAGTTAGCTGATGTTCGTTTGTCTGGTCAATACGTTTTCTGATTTCAGGTCGCATTCGAGATCGATTTGATGCGAGATTCTTCCATATCGCAACAACCACGCGTCGGCGTGTTAAGCTATGCTCACCTACGTTTGGCTTTATTACCAGCAATTTTAACCACGGCTTTCTGCTATGCCCCTCCAATTAGGCGACGCCGCTCCGACCCTCTCGCTTCCTAATTACACAGGGGCGAGCGTCGAGATTTCGTCGTTATGGCGAGAGCGTCCACTTGTCCTGGTCTTCGTTAGACACGCAGGCTGCCCTCTTTGCCGAGCGCATTCCGCTGAATTACGCGATGAACGTGATCAATTTGAAGCTGCCGGAGCAAATGTTGCACTGATTGCAATGGGGAATCCATCTCAAGTCTCCCAATTTCGAGAGTTCAATCATTTACCCTTTGAGTGCCTGGCGGATGAGAAGCAGATCGCTTACAAGGCCTACGGTATTCCTCGCGGGAACATGTCGCAGATAGCTGGCCCCAGTGTTTGGCTAGCCGGCTTTCAGTCAATTTGGAAGCATGGCGCTGGAGCCATTATTGGCGACAAGTACCAGCTACCAGGCACGGTCATCGTCGACACCACTGGTAAGGTTCGATTTGTCTACCACGGTCGCGATTCTTCGGATTGGCCGACGAACGGGGCGTTGCTGAACGCATTGGCTGCTATGAAGAATGCAAACGGCGTTGGAGTGTAGAACCTCCTGAGTCTGTTCTCCTCCTCGCCCTGGTACTCCGAGGAGAAGGGAGCGGGAATCTATTTCTTCATTGGTTATTGGTTGGCACCCCCACTTGCGTATGTTATCCCCCTTCGCCCCCTCTCCCTACTAGGTTGTGGCTCGAATGCATTCGGCGATCGCCGAGCATAGCGTCGGCATTGTCGAAACGGCCATGCCGGCAACGTTGATGCGCCCTGTTCCAACGATGTAGATTCCGCGTTCATTCTTTAGCCAGTCTGCTTGCATGCTGTTGAGACCGCTATAAGAAAACATTCCCTTCTGACGGCTCAGGAAATTGAAATCGCGATCGATGCCGGTTGCTTTCATCCCATCGATAAACATGCTTCGCATCCTGGAGATCCGCGATCGCATCGCGTCGACTTCCGCAACCCACTCCGTGCGAAGCGATGCGTCATTGAGAATTGCCGAGACGGTTGCTGCCCCGTGCCGCGGTGGGTTGCTATAGTTGCATCGAACAGCGAGACGCAGTTGACTTAAGGCTGCCTCCGTCGTCGAAGCGTCTTTGCTAACCAATGACACCGAACCGACGCGTTCGGAATACAAACCAAAGTTCTTCGAAAAAGAATTGCAGACGATAACTTCGTGGTTTTTTTCCAACAGTGCGTTCAAGGGCAAAACATCCGCTTCGAGTCCGTCGCCAAAACCTTGATATGCAAAGTCAACAAACGGGATCATCTGCTTGCTGGCAAGCAGCTCGCTGATTTCTTGCCATTGCTCAAGTGTTGGATCTATTCCGGTTGGATTGTGGCAGCAGGCATGCAGGCAAACCAGATCACCACGTCGGCCTTGCGAAGTCAGTTCCTGCATCATGGCCGAAAAGTCCAGCGATGTTTTGTCCGGGGTGAGGTACGGATAGATGGGCGTTTCCATACCGGCCGCTTGAAAGATGGACCCATGATTGGCCCAAGTTGGGTTGCTCAACCAAATGCGTGTTCCTGGGAAATGACGGATCACGGTGTCGGCACCCACTCTCAAAGCGCCAGTGCCGCCCGGGGTTTGGGCTGCCGCTACGCGAGCCGTGTCCATCGTCTTGCCAAAGATCAAGTTTACGACCGCTTTGAGATACTCGGGATGCCCTTCGACCGGCATGTATGTTTTGCTTGTTTCCGACTTCAACAGGCTTTCTTCCGCTTTTTTAACCGTCGCTAAAATCGGGGTCTTGCCTTGTTCGTCCTTGTAAACGCCAACCGTTAAGTTGATTTTTTCGGGGCGACTGTCTCGAAGGAAGGCATCGTTGAGACCAAAAATGGCATCGGGGGGTGCGACGGGTAGATACTCGAACATGGCCAGGTTGATTTTTGAGAGATGGAACGAATCGGTGATAAAAACCAGCTTAAGGCTGTTTTGCTGGAAGCAAAAGGTTACTATGGTTTGTCCAACGTGAGGAGGGGCAAAACGATTAATCGCGAAAACTGCTGTTGACGCGGCATAACCGAACATCGCATACTTTTTCCCCGAGTCACGGATGGCTCAAATGCTCTTGCGGTCGAGACACAAATTTGCTCGCAAGAGTTCGCCTAGAACCCGCTAGGAGTCCCCGCCAGGAATCCCCGCTAGGAGTAACTGTGTCCTTCGCGATTGACAACGAAGTCAAAGATCGAGTCCGATTGGCGGTTAACATCGTCGATCTGATTACTAGCTATGTGGAACTGCGACGTCAAGGTCGAGGTTTCGTCGGGGTCTGCCCGTTTCACGATGACCGCCGACCGAGCATGCAGGTCAATCCCGACAAGCAAAGCTGGAAATGCTGGGTTTGCGACATCGGCGGCGATGCTTTTAGCTTTGTGATGAAAAAAGAGGGTGTTTCTTTTCCAGAAGCTCTCCGAATGCTCGCCGAGCGCGCGGGTATTCAAATCGAAGAACCAAAGTCCCGATCGGGACGAGGCGGTTCGGGTGATGACAAGAAATTGCTTCTCGAAGCGATGAAGTGGTCCGTTAACGAATATCATCAGTGTCTACTCACGGCACCCGAAAGCCAACAAGCCCGGACGTATTTATCGGATCGCGGCATTTCCGACGCGAGTGTCCGCAAGTTTCAATTGGGGTTTGCCCCCGAATCGTGGTCCTGGTTGCTCGATCGCGGCATCGCAAAAAACTGGAAGCCGGAGGTGCTTGAGTCGGTCGGATTGGTCGCGAAAAGCGAGCGTGGATCTCGATACGACCGCTTTCGTGGTAGGGCCATTTTTCCGATTAGCGATGCACAAGCGAGACCCATTGCGGTCGGAGGTCGCGTGCTCCCCGGTGCCGCCGCTGATTCCGCGAAATATATCAATTGCAACGAGACACGGCTTTACCACAAGAGTCATCAATTATATGGATTGGATTTGGCTCGCGAGGCCATCGGTAAAACTCGCCAAGCGGTCGTCATGGAGGGTTATACCGACGTGATCATGGCCGTTCAGCATGGTATCCACAATGCCGTCGCTTGCTGTGGCACAGCCCTTGGCGAGAGCCATATCAAGTTGCTTAAGCACTCTTGCGATTCGGTAGTTCTGCTGCTCGACGGCGATGAAGCGGGCCAAAAACGCACGGCAGAAATACTAGAGCTATTCGTAACGGCACAAATGGATCTTCGCATTCTTACCTTACCCGATGGACTTGATCCGTGTGACTATCTGATCAAATACAGCGGGGCGCAACTCAAAGAACAGATTGCCGGTTCGCTCGACGCATTAGAGCATAAACTGCGACAAGTCTGCCGTGGCTTTGATCCACTGCTTGACACGCATCGCGCGAACACAGCCATCGAGGATGTGCTTGAAACGATGTCTCGCGTTTCGCATAGTTCCCTGCTTTCCAATGAAGCCATGCGATTGCGACAAGATCAATTGATCGCGAGACTTGGCCGGCAATTCGGAATTGAGCAAGCCGAAGTTCGCCTTCGACTAGAATCGATACGGCGTCAAAGTGCTAATCGCGAACGTCAACGCCAAGAACTGCGTCGCTCCCAAGCAAATCTTGCTTCGCAATCCTCTGCCATCCAACCGAATTCTGTTTCGGAAAATCGAAACCGCTTTGAACAAAATGTTGCGCCCGAGGTAAACGTCTATAAATACTCGGAAATGACGCCGACCGAATGCGAGCTATTCGAAATCATGGTCATGCATCCTGACTTGGCTCCGGTCGCTATTGAGCGATTCCCAGTTGCCAATTTAAGCACTGAAACTGCAAAAGGATTATTTCAGGCATATTTGGACTTGGAACTTGAGGGACACGCGTTAGACTTCAGCAGTCTAATGTCGGCCATGGAGGAGCCAAGCCTAAAGAGTGTTCTCGTGAGTATCGAGGATCACTCAGCCCGCAAAGCACTTCTGTCAACGATGACAGCAGATGAGCGATTGCATTCGTTGTGCGAACGATTGAGTGGTCAAGACGACAAGACTCAACGCCGCATCCAAATCCAATCCCTCGAGAAAAAACAGTTCGACGACGCGACGGAGCTTAGCTTTTTGCACGATTTTGTGCAGCAGGCGCGTGTGCGTCACGGACTATTTCCTCCGCAAGGAGAGTAAGAAAAACGTCGAGTCCCGCTCGACTACAAAAACCCCTATTCAAGTTGTTGACCCAAGGCGATTGCTCATTGGATGAGTAGTCGGCAACAACAGAGTACCACTGTCAAAAGGAGTTGATCTCGTGGAAACACAATCTATTGATCTGGAACAATTGGTTTTGATCGGTCGCCAACAAGGCTTCCTGACATACGAGCAAGTAAACCACTATCTGCCCGACGAAGCCAACACCGCTGAAAAGCTGGATCAGCTTTTGGTCGCGCTCGAACGCGCTGGCGTCGGAATTGTTGACGAAGCGGATACGGACCTGCCTCCTCATTTGAAGATATTCAATGGTGAAGAGTCCATGCCCGCGGCGCCTGCGGAAATGCCAAAGCTGACCAACGATCCAATCCGTTTGTATCTAAGTCAAATGTGCGAAATCCCTCTGCTCAATCGAGATCAAGAGATCGCGTTGGCGAAGAAGATCGAAATCACGCGTCGCAAGTTCCGTCGAGCTGTACTCGGCAATGATTTTGCTTTGCGTCAAACAGTGGAAGTCTTGCGTAAGGTTGCTGCGGGTATCCTGCCTTTCGATCGAACGATCAAGGTCTCGTTGACCGAGCGATTGACCAAAGAGCAAGTCGGTGCACGAATGCCGCATAACTTGAAAACGCTCGACACGTTGATGGACGACAATCGTCGCGATTTTCAGAGCATTGTTCGCAAGAGCACGACAATGAGTCGAAAAGACCAGGCTCGTATGAATTATCAACGCCGACGCCTCAAGTCGCTGGTATTGGTCGAAGAGCTGTCGCTGCGCTCGCGCCGCGTTATCCCATTGATGAAGCAACTGGAGCAATTCTCGCAACGAATGGATTATCTGCAAAGCCGAATAGCCCACCTGAAAGTCACGTCGGGATCGCCCTCGGAGCTCAATCGTTGTGTTGCAGAACTTCGTCACCTGATCATGACCACGCAGGAGAGCCCTCGCTCGCTCAGAACCCGAGTTGATGACTTCAAAAAGAATTTCAAGGAATACGAAGCCGTCAAGCGACAACTTTCCAGCGGCAACCTGCGTTTGGTCGTATCGATCGCAAAGAAGTATCGCAATCGAGGCCTAAGCTTCTTGGATCTCATTCAAGAAGGCAACACGGGTCTAATGCGAGCGGTCGACAAGTACGAGTATCGCCGCGGTTTCAAGTTTTCGACCTATGCTACTTGGTGGATTCGCCAAGCGATCACACGAGCCATCGCAGACCAGGCGAGAACGATCCGCATTCCCGTTCACATGATCGACGTGCTCAGTCGGTTACGCAACATTCAAAAGGTACTGACGCAGGATCTCAAGCGAGAACCGAGCATGTACGAAATTGCAGAAGTGGCTGAGCTGACGATCGAAGAAGTACAACGCGTTCTTGACATCGGCCGCAGCCCTATCAGCTTGGACCGTCCCGTAGGCGAAGGCGAGGACAATGCGTTTGGCGAATTCATCGAGGATCCGTCCAGCGACAATCCAGTTCGCAACGCGAGCAACGGCGTTCTCCGCGACCGAATCGATTCCTTGCTGAAAACATTGACGTATCGCGAGCGAGAAATCATCCGGCTTCGCTATGGTCTAACGGACGGCTACTCCTACACATTGGAAGAGGTGGGGCGAATATTCAAGGTAACACGTGAACGCGTTCGCCAAATCGAAGCCAAGGCGGTCGCTAAACTTCAGAACCCAGTCCGAGCCAAGATGCTCGAAGGGTTCCTGAAGCAAGTGGCCTAACGCAATCCGAACGGCGTGGAATGAAGCTCACCACCTAGCTTGCCTAGGTGGTAGCTAGGCACAAGGCCGTAAGCATAGGACAGCCTTAAATTCAACTGGAAGGGAGCCCCAGACTTATTCTTTGAGCAAATTTTCGACGAGTGTCTCAATTGTTTTGTCGACAGTTGCACCCTCCCAATTGAGTTCCCCCTGCCACCAAAATCGAATGTAACCCTGTTTGTCGATGACATAAACGGTGGGCCACATCGTGTCGCCTTAGCGTGGAAGTTTGCCGGCGGAGATATTCGGTTTGTATTCATGGTCTCGTTTCCGCACAACTTTAGCAGAAAAAATGGTGTCGGGCCGTTTCGATGTGTCTTTGCGTTCCTCTTCCTTTGCAAGGTTTAATACTTGAAAGAGGTTGATAGACGGTTGTCCTTCGACGATTCGTCCAAAGACCGTGTAGTTTCCGTCTAGAAAGGGCATTGGTACGAAGGAAAAAAAGATCTGTGCACCGCCAGAATCAACATTGAGTTGTCCCGAATTCTTATCGGAACCCAGGGCGACGGAAACGCAACCCCGAAAATGATCCCGGTGTTCGGGACGATGGGCCTCGCCTGGGAAACTGTATCCAGCATTGCCTGTTCCGTCCCCTTTTTCGCAACCTGTTTGGGCACAAATATGTTGCTCGACTCGAAAGAATGCTTTGTAGTTGTAATATCCCTTTTCCACCAAGAAGATGAAACTTGCCACCGCTTCGGGAGCCGAATCTTCGTAAAGCTCGACGGTAATCCTCCCTTTGGAGGTGGTCAATTCGACCATCGGGTTGTCATTCTTTTCGGATTCCTTTTGTCGAATTTCTAGCTCACGCTTCCATTTTTCTTTCAAAGAGCCTAGCTGTTCAAAGTAGGCGAGTTGAAGTCCTTGCAATTTATCTGCTTGTTTTAATGGAGCCCAACATTCCTCTGCGAAATCGAAATCCAAATTTGCCAATCCAACCATTCCTGCGGATAACGAAAGCATGTCGCTTTCGAACCGTTTCGCACGAATCAATGCTTTGGCGGGTGCAAGCCACGGGTCAAACCGATCCAACTCAACGTCAGCCAACAGCATTTCCACCAGCGCTTCGCCGATCTGTTGATACTTGTCCGGATCGCTTGCGTAAACTTCGCCAGCTTTGGCAAGCCAAGTCTGTAATGTCGAGGTGCCTTGCGAGATCGCTTGCATCCATTCGTTTAGAATCTCATTACGCTTGGCAGGCGTGCGATCCGTCGCTAGTTGTTGGCGATACTGAATTTGATCTAGATTGCTCAAAGAATCCCTGAATCGAGCGTAGGCGGATTCGTATTCCTTTCCCAATGGCGAATCGTCATTGGGAGGCAATATGCCAAAGGATTGCCGACGCTTTTCAGCCGCCTCCATTTTGCGCTCCTCTTGTTTCTGTTTGGCGACCGCACGTTGTTCGGGAGTCAGTTTGGCTTTTGGTTTTGCGGAAGGCTCTTGAGCAAAGCCAATCGAAGCGAACAAACAGATGCTCGCGGCCAGGGCGAAGCCCACCACTGCGGCGAATCGAGCGGTGAGCGAATCAATCAAAGTTGATTGAAATGCAGTTGGTCCGCATGGCTGATCCAAGGAACGAAGGACTGGATGGAATGAGGCGGTTGGCATACTCTGTATGTTCCGGATGGGAAAAAAATTACAAATTGGCGACGCTAAAACTCTAAAGGACAGTGCTTAACTTGGAAACGACCACACTTAGGATCATTTCCGGGAACCTGCGAACTCGCAAGATTAAATTTGCAGTCGACCCGAGAACTCGCCCGATGAAAGATCGTACGCGAGAAGCCGTTATGAGTTTACTCGGAGGGAAGTTTCCCGACGCGATTGCATTCGATTTATTTGCGGGAACGGCGGTTTTGGCTTTCGAAACTGTTTCCCGAGGAGCCGCCAAAGGAATCGTCTTTGAGATTCTCAAGTCTGCCACGCGCGAGATTCAAAACAACGCAAAAACACTCGGAATCTCTGACAAAATCGAGGTATTGCAAACGGATGTGATCGAATGGTCGAGCGGCTTGCCAGCCAATTGCGAACGATTTAAACTCCGTCCCGAACAATTGTGGGTTATTTTTTGCAGTCCGCCCTATGCTCTTTGGGAGTCGGACGGCCAAAAATTGAAGTCGATGCTGGAACTCTGGTGGAATGCAGCTCCAACGGGCTCCTTGTTTGCAGTAGAACTTGAGGAAGCCACACCCTTGGACCTATTGCCAGAAGGTATCGACTGGGACATTCGCCTCTACCGGCCCGCCCGAATGGCCGTCGCCGAAAAGTAGGCTAAGTTGCACCATGCTCTAGAGTGGTGTTTTGTGCGACGCGGAGCGTCGCACAACTAAGATATACCCGTAGCACAGGCTGCTAGCCTGTGCTTTTTGACTATTACAGGCTGGCAGCCTGTGCTACCTGTCGCGGCAGTTGCAGATGGCCTAACTGCAACCGAGGCTGTTACCGCAGTTATAACACAGATAGCAGTTGCCGCTTCGGACGGTGATCGACCCGCAATTGTCGCAGCTCGGGGCATCGCTTTGAAAGCCCGCAAACTGGCCACCGCGAGATTCCGTTTTCGAACCGGATTGACCGCTGCCATTGGATGTCATTTCGCCCGTATCGCCAAGTCCGATGAAACGCGCATTGGTATATCCATTGCTTTGCATTGCGAGCTCGGCACCATTTCCATTAACCGGCGTGGATGTCAAACTGCTTTTGACCTTAACCAACGGAGTTGAACTTGCACCTGATTTTGGCGTGGCCATCAAATCCACTTTCGCCTTGTGCTCTTCACGATAGCCTTCGAGGAATGTCAATCCTAGCCAACGGAAGATGTAGTCGACCAAACTCTTTGCGATCCGAATATCGGGATTGGTTGTATGCCCCATCGGCTCGAATCGAGTATGGCTAAACTTGTTGACAAGGACCTCCAACGGCACACCGTACTGCAACGAGATGGAAATGGCCGTACCAAAGCTATCCATCAAACCACCGATAGTGCTCCCTTCTTTGGCCATGGTGATGAAAACTTCTCCAGGTCGACCGTCTGGATAGAGGCCAACGTTGAAGTAACCCTCGTGACCGCTGATGCTGAACTTGTGCGTAACCGAATTGCGAGTGTCTGGTAGTCGTTCGCGACGAGGCTTGTACACAATCTTCTCAACAACAGCGGCCGCAGCCGCATCCTCAGCTTTTTGGCCTTCGCTCTTGGTTGAGAGTGGTTGGCTCTGCTTGGATCCGTCGCGATAAATAGCGATCGCTTTGAGTCCTAATTCCCAGCCCCAGAAGTAAGCTTGGGCGATATCGTCCACTGTGCTATTCGTTGGCATGTTGACTGTTTTACTGATCGCCCCCGACAAGAAGGGTTGTGCTGCAGCCATCATTTCCACGTGCGCTTGCCACCGAATGCTTCGCGTACCATTGGCAGGCGTAAACGCGCAGTCAAACACCGGTAAGTGCTCCGCCTTGACGTGCGGCGCCCCTTCAATCGTATCTTTTTCACCGATGAACTTTTCGATCTCGACGATTTGTGCAGGACTGTAGCCAAGATTCCTTAAACCCAGCGAAACCGAGCGATTCAAAATCTTGAGCATGCCACCTCCGGCCAGCTGCTTGTACTTGACCAAGGCGATATCTGGTTCAACCCCAGTCGTATCACAATCCATCATAAAACTGATGGTTCCCGTCGGGGCAAGTACGGTTGCTTGTGCATTCCGGAAACCGTTGCGGCTTCCAAGTTCCAGGACTTTGTCCCAAACGTTGCGAGCAGCATCCTTAAGATACGACGGACCGCTTGGATCGATTTGTTCCACTGCATTGCGATGCATTTGCATGACTCGCAGCATCGGTTCGGCATTGTCCGGATACTCTTCAAAGGGACCGACAACTCCAGCGATTTCAGCGCTAGCGAGGTTGGCAGCACCATGAAGCAACGCGGTGATCGCACCGCACATCGAATGCCCGGCTGGCGAATCGTACGGCGCACCGCTCGTCATGATCAGCGAACCGATATTGGAGTACCCCAATCCAAGGGGTCGGAATAAATGGCTGTTGTGCGCGATTCGATCCGTCGGATAACTCGCATGGTCGATGAGGATTTCTTGAGCGATAAAGAACAGCCGGCAGGTTGCAGAAAAGCCTTCCGCATCAAACGATCCATCGTCGCGACGATACTTCATCAAGTTGATGGAGGACAAATTGCATGCGGTGTTGTCGAGGAACATGTATTCCGAGCAAGGATTGCTAGCGTTGATGCGACCGCTGTTGGGGCAAGTATGCCATTTGTTGATGGTCGTATCGTATTGGACACCTGGATCACCGCAGTGCCATGCGCATTCCGACATTCGCGCAAGGATGTCTTTGGCTTGGTAGGTTGGCGGTTCGATATCGCACTTATCGCTCACCCAGCGAGTCTTCCAAACTTTGTTGTCTGCAACCGCTTGCATGAATTCGTCTGTGACTCGCACCGACAAGTTGGCGTTTTGGAACATCACCGACGAATAGGCTTCGCCGTTGAAGTTTGATTCGTAGCCTTCGCGAATGAGCGCGTGGGCTTTTTGTTCTTCCTTCCACTTGCATTCGACAAATTCCATAATGTCTGGATGCCACACCTTGAGCGATTGCATCTTGGCAGCCCGTCGTGTCTTGCCCCCGGATTTTACAACTGCCGCGATTTGATCGTAAACTCGCATGAAAGAGAGAGGTCCGCTTGGCTTACCGCCGCCAGAGAGCTTCTCACGGCTGCTACGAATCGTAGAAAGATCGGTCCCAGTGCCCGAACCGAACTTGAACAACATGGCTTCGCTGGTTGCGAGGCGCATGATGTCCTCCATGTTGTCATCGACACTCTGGATAAAGCACGCGGAACCTTGTGGATACTCGTAAGGGTTCTCGGGTTGCTCGACTTGGCCCGACTGCACATTGTAGTGCCAGTTGCACTTCGTTCCGGTCACATTGTATTGTTGATACAGGCCGACATTGAACCAAACGGGCGAATTGAAAGCGCCGTGTTGGTGCAGGCACAGCCAGCTCAAGTCACGATAGAATCGTTCGCCATCTTCCGCAGTGTCAAAGTAACCGTCTGCGATGCCCCAATCCGCGATCGTGCGAGTCACACGATGGATCAATTGCCGAACAGATCGCTCGCGCTCATCTACGTTAGATGGATCGCCGTAGAAGTACTTGCTGACAACCACGTTGGTCGCCAATTGGCTCCAATCGGACGGGATTTCGCAATTGGTTTGTTCGAAGAGCACTTTGCCGCTCTCGTCTTTAATCGCAGCGCTGCGAGTTTCCCACTGAACGGTATCGAAAGGGCTTGCCACATCCGTTGGGCAGAACCGACTCTCAATCTTTAGTCCACTGCGATTGCCGCGTGCTTCATGCGTTGTGCGAGACTTGTTGCGACGTTCGCGTCCGATTTCTACTGTTGCCATTCGCTCGTTAGACTCCTCGAAAAAGTTCCGATAGTGTGGTGATGAGTTCGAAAGCAGCGATGGGGTCCCTCGACCGAATGAGCTGCCTTGCTACTGTGAAAAGAAAAATCCATTGCGACCGGGTTTCGTACCCATAATTTGGAGCTTCCGACGCATTACCGCAGAATCATTTGCCCGGTCGAAAAGGCAAAGTCATCCACCAAGCATGGAGCCTACAAACCACTATAGGTAGTATACCTGGGGTTTGCATGCACAACATGTTGCGTCATTTGAAGCAGTGTATCGATTCCAAGCCTCCTGTCAAATTTTCCGTTTCCGTGCGCGCAAATGCTTATCAGTTCGTGCTTTGGAACCAACGGCAGAAAAGACCACATTGGCTTTTTTTGACGTCAAGCTGTTGCTAACTTGCGATTGCGGCTAGGGTTAAGAAAATGTTAATGGAGCTGGTGACACGTCTGGTCTCGCCACAAAAAAACTCAAAAACTTTTCGAGAAGGAAAAACCATGGACGAATTCATGCAAGCGTCCATCGAAGCGGCTAAAAAGGGACTTTCGGAAGGTGGAATCCCGATCGGATCGGTGCTGGTGATTATTCGAGGCCGCGCAGCACTTTGCATGCATGCTCGATTTGGTCACGCGAAACATCGTGATGCGTTACAAGCCGAACGCTCTGCGGCCCAAAAGGTAGCGACAGTATTCCGTCTTGCTTCAACGATTCGGTCAATTGAATCGCTGTCCCCCGATTTTTGTCGACATGAAAAATGACGATGTTCGTGTCGGGAACTTTGTCAGCCAATTGAAAAGATTTGCATTCGTCGATTGCGGATGCAAGCAGACGTGCATGTTCGTGATCTTCCGCCAGGCGAGACATTTGATGCTCCAATGCGAATAGCGCACCTGCCGCAATAATACCGACTTGCCGCATGCCGCCCCCGAATAGCTTACGAGCTCGACGGGCTTTGCTAATGAAATCTCGAGAGCCAACCAAACAAGAACCAACAGGCGCCCCCAAACCCTTGCTAAAACAAACGCTGATCGAATCGAAGGGTTCGGAATATGCCTCCAACGAAACTCCGGTGGCCACACTCGCGTTGAATAACCTGGCACCATCCATATGAGTTCGAAGGCCAGCCGAATGAGCCCATTCGCATAGCGACTGGACTCGCGATAGCGAATACACTTTGCCCGCCCCTCGGTTATGCGTGTTTTCGATGCAAAGAAGGCGAGTGTGAACCATGTGCTCGTTGTCTGGCCGAACGCTGCCGTCCAATTGCTCCACGTCCAACAATCCGTTTTGCCCTGTGATCGTCTTTGCGACAAGTCCACTCAATTGGGCAAACCCACCCTGTTCGTAGTTGTAGATATGGCAACCCGATTCGCAAAGGAATTCATCGCCTGGACTGCAATGGACCCGCAACGCAATTTGGTTGGTCATGGTTCCGCTTGGCATGAAAATCGCCGCTTCTTTTCCGAGCAAACGGGCAATGCGATCTTGAAGGGCTACGACCGTTGGGTCGATGTCGATGACGTCATCCCCAACCGGTGCAGCCAGCATTGCGGCCCTCATGCCTTCGGACGGTTTCGTTACGGTATCGCTGCGCAAATCGATAAATTGCATATTCGTTTCAAACATTTTGTTAGCGGCCCCCGAAACTCGACTAGCGGGGTATTGTAGGAATCGACAAAAGCTTACTATATCGATTGACTTTCAACAGCACCTATCGTCCAAAGCACAGGGAAACTGCATGAGTAATTCATCGATCCAATCGCTAATCGACAGCGGCACGAACCTCTACTTGGACTCGGTCGACCCCACGCTTGTCGCCCAAAACTTGGCCTGGGGAGCCGTGGGGGCGACCAGCAACCCGATCATTGTTTCGGCTTTGATTCGCAGTGGGCGATTCGACGCGTCCATCGCAAACTACATTGCTCTTGGGCAAGACGACCTGACGATTGCCTGGAATCTCACGGACGAACTCGTGCGAGAAGCTCAAAAATCTTTCCATCCGATTTGGCAGCTTACCCACGGAAACGCTGGCTGGGTTAGCTTCGAATTGGATCCACTCTTAGAAGATCCCGAGGTGGATATGCCTCACACTCAACGGGTTGAAAAATACATATCGCTCGGCAAGCATTGGGCTGCCGGAAATGACAATCGAATGATCAAAGTACCGGCGACGCCCGCCGGACTGGACGCCTTAGAAGAACTGGCGGCGGCGGGCGTGACACTCAACGTCACCCTCATTTTTACGATGCGACAATATAACCTAGCGAAGGATGCAGTTTGGCGAGGAGCGAAACGACGCAACTCGCTGAGCCAATTCAAAAGCGTCTACAGCATATTCGTTTCTCGCATCGATCAATACACGGGCGAAAATTGCAAGCAGCTTTCACCCGCGTCGCAAGGTCTTTATGGCATTCTCAATGCCAAGCGTATCTGGGCCGCAAATCAACAGTTTTGGAAAGCAAATCCAACGCCACTCAAGCAAGAAATCATTTTCGCGAGCACTGGAACCAAGAGTGCCGCCGATTCACCTTGGAAGTATGTGGCCGCTTTAGCCGGTTCGGATATCCAAACCAACCCACCTGACACCAATGCCCTCGTTGCAGCAAGCGGTCAGACGTTTGCTCGACAAGTGGATGCGATGCCCAGCGAAACACTTGCCAAGGAACTGGATGCCGCTGTCGATGTGCCGCATTTAGAAAAGACTCTTATGGAGCAAGGGGTCGCTAAATTCGTCGCACCGCAAAAGCAATTGATTCAAACCATCCAAGAAAAACGCAGTCTACTAACGCGTTAAGGCGAGCGGCGGCTTGCGTTATCCCAACCCGACGCGTTAGCGCGTTAGCGAGGGATAATTTCGCTGGTCCCTCACTCACGTTTCGGGTTATGACTGGTAGTTTTTGAACTGCCGCTCGCCTAAGGCGAGTCGATCACTCATTCTTGAGTTGCTCGGCCAGCAATGCAAACTTCGCTTCGTCCTGTTCTGAAACCTTGGGATACTCTAAATCTAGCGATTCTAGGTGAGATGCGATGATGTCCGCGATTGCTGCCCGAGCGTACCATTTGTCGTCTGCCGGAATAACATACCAAGGGGCCGATTTGGTGCTGGTCGCTGACAGCGCATCCTCGATCGCTTCTTGGTACTTATTCCAGAGTTTCCTTTCTTCCAGATCGCGTTCATTGAACTTCCATCTCTTTGCCGGTTGAGTCAAGCGTTCCAACATCCTGGCTTTCTGCTCGTCTTGGGAGACATGCAGGAAAAATTTCAGCACACTCGTTCCACCGTTCACAAGCGTTTGTTCAAACATTCGAATTTCTTCGTAACGGCGATTCCATAGGTCGCCAAGCGTTTTGTAAGGTGGCAGGTTTTGAGGGCCAAGAAACTCCGGATGAACGCGAACGACGATGACTTCTTCGTAGTACGAGCGATTGAAAATGGAGATCATTCCGTGTGCCGGCAAGAAACGCATCGGACGCCATAAAAAATGATGTTGCAACTCTTCCGCGTTGGGTGCGCGAAAGCCATAGATGCGACAGCCTTGCGGATTGACTCCACTCATCACGTGCCGAACCGTCCCGTCTTTTCCGGACGCATCCATCCCCTGCAGGACAATCAAAAGGGATTGATGTCCGGACGCGAAGAGTCGGTTCTGTGATTCTTGGAGGGCGTTGGTGTCCACAGTCAACGCTTCAACTCCTTGCTTCTTGGCAAGCTCATCGCCGGCTTTGGTCGAGATTTTGCGAAGTTTGATGGACTCGCTCTCCTTGATCCGAAATTTATTTGCGTCAAAACGATGTTTGTTCATTGATTCAAAATCCAATCAAGCCCTAGATCGAGATTGGTTGCCGAATGCGTAAGGGCTCCTACGCTGATTCGTTCGACCCCCGTCTTTGCAATGTTTTCAATCGTCTCCAAGGTAACGCCCCCCGAGGCTTCCAGTTCGACCGATGGCGCGTTACGATCGCGAATTGCGACGCATTCTTGCAATAGTTCGCAATTCATGTTGTCGAGCAACACGATATCAGGCAGTGCCCGCAGCGCAGACTCCAGTTGGCTAACGCGGTCAATTTCGATTTCGATCATCGGTGGGTTTTCAAAGCGATAGGCTCCGCTGGCGATAAAGTCCTTGGCGGTTTGGACTGCAGTTCCTGGATCAAGCAATTTCCCGTCTTTGGCTGCTCGGCACGCCAAATGGTTATCCTTGATCAAGATCCCATCGAACAAGCCAAGCCTATGGTTTCGACCACCGCCGCAGCGGACTGCATACTTCTCAAGCCTTCGCCATCCTGGCGTGGTCTTGCGTGTGTCATAAACGCGGCACTTCGTCCCTTGGGTCTTGGCCACATACTTGCTCGTTAATGTCGCGATACCACACAGCCTGCCCAGAAAATTCAATATGGTCCGTTCGCAAGTGAGAAGATCCCGAGTTTCACCCGTCAGGGTTGCGAGAGGTAGTTTGGGCTGAAACCATTCCCCATCACCGAGATGCTGTGTCCACGTGATGCGAGCATCTAACTCCTGCAGAATCGCTTCAATCAGATCGATACCGGCGGCAACGCCATACGCGCGCGGCAAAATAACGGCGGAACCCTGAATTCCTTGAGGCACAAGGGCCATGGTCGTCAAATCCGCGGTCCGGTCTAAGTCTTCGCGAATCGCCAAGCGGACCAATTGTGAAAGGTCGTCGAGCAAGGCTGCGTCGATTGTTTGAGAACGATAATCGGTGAGCATGTGAGAATTCTGAAACACAATGGAATTACAGGAGCGATACTGGTCAGGATTCGGCCAATCGTATAGTGTAACTGGACTGAGCGTTTCGCGCGTCGAATGCCAACCTGTTTTCTACCACCCAAACTCGGAGATTCTAGCATGAATTTGAAAACTTTCTTGTCTCTTGCTGTCCTTTGCCTCTCTTTCTCATCCGCGTTCGCTCAAGAAAAGTCGGATAAAAAAGAGGGAGCAGCTAAATCAGAAATGCTTGAAATGGCAGGTGGCAAAATAGTCGCAGCCAAGCCGGAAGCTTGGAAGACGATGCCCAAGAAATCGGAAATGATCCAGTACGAATTCCGCGCCCCGGCAGAAGGTGAAAAATCCGCACGCGTCACGATCATGTCAGCCGGTGGCAGCACCGAAAGCAATATCGAACGTTGGATAGGTCAGTTCGACGGTGGCAAGAAAGAAGATGCTAAAATTGAAAAGAAGGTGGTCGACCAGACCACCATTAACATTGTCGAGATGGCTGGAACTTTTAAGGAATCGATGGGTGGGCCGGCCGCTCCAATGAAGAAAATGGAAAACTACAAAATGCTCGGCGCGATTCTTGAGCTCAAAGATGGCTCGAAGGTCTTTATCAAAGCCACTGGCCCGTCCGATATCGTGACAGGCATGCGAGAAGGCTTTGTTAAGATGCTGGACGGAATCAAGAACAAGTAGGGCCGGGTTCGTCCCGCACAGTCAATCCCACCGCGTTTCGGCAATCCCACCGCGTTTCGGCAATCCTACCGCGTTTCAGCAATCCTACCGCGTTTCAGCAGGCTGATGGGCTGCGGCAGGTGCGCCCTGGATGAACTTCGGTGCCGTGATCCGCCGATGCGATTGGTGGGTAACTTCGAGATCCTCGGAACTATCCTTAATCCGGGGAAGAGACTTTAACCCCTCCTTGCGCATCATTTGCAATCCGTTCACCACCGCTTTAGGAACAGGCCAATGCTCCTCTAGTTTTCGTCCCCATTCATTTAGTCTTTGAAGCAGTTGCTGGTCGATACGACGGACTCGAGTCGCCGCACGCGCTATCACGAGTTGATCGTCCTTGCGGAGTTGCCACAACTGTTGGATCTCTTCGAAGTCGATCGATTCGTACGATGGATGCAAGAAGATAAACTCCCCTTTTGCCAAACAAAGAACCGATTCAGCGGATTGAGCCGGACCAACCGCTTTGTTGTTCCGCACTACATTGACCTGCGGATATTGACGTCTCAAATTGTCTAAAATTTCCGGCGTCGCGTCCTCCGACTGATCGTCAACCACGATCAGTTGAACTTCTCGGGTTAATTCGCAGAGCAATTCCAGGAGCCCTACGACACGCGATTCGATCTCGGCTTGCCGATCGCGTACGGGGAAAATAATACTGAGGGATTCTCGCATTCTTTGGCTCACCGGAAGATTGAAACGAGGAAGTTTTTTGCGACTGAGACTCGATTAGATCCACCGAGCGTGTATCGGTTTTGCAAGCCAAATTATTTCGCGGCAGCAGAAGATGTAGGTATGTCGTGACCGTAGGGATTATTAGGGTGCACCTTTGTCGGTCAAGTAATTCCAAAACAGGGCTACAATGAGTTACAATTGAACGACGAAACCATTTCTCCAAAATATCTAGGTCACATTATGCAAACACCATTTCACGCGGCGACTCCATTCGTTGTGATTTTGCTTGCCATGGCTCCTATTCACGACATCATGGCCAACGAACCCATTCGAATCGTTTTGGTGGCGGGCGAAACCGCGAAAAAAGACAAGCTCGGACACCATGACTACGTTGGGGGTTGCAAGTGCTTGGCAGAACTGCTCCATCAAACCCAAAACGTAGAAACCGTAACGGTCGAAGAGGGGTGGCCAAAAGACGAAAGTGTTTTCGCGAAAACAAGCTCCGTCGTCTTCTACACGGACGGTGGCGGTAAACAAGCTTTCTTAGAAAATCGGGAACGAATCGCACGTGTTCAAGAGCTGGTTAATAGCGGGACGGGAATCGTATTGATCCATCAAGCCCTGGACTTTCCGGAACAGTTTGCCGAACAAGCCAAAAGTTGGTCCGGAGGCGTCTACCTTCAAGGTCCGTCGGGCCGCGGACATTGGGATAGTAAGCACGTCGATTTTCCTAATCATCCCATCGCCAACGGCGTAGTCCCTTGGGAGATCAACGATGGTTGGCTGAATGGATTGCAGTTCGTTAAGGACATGAAACGGATCACGCCCTTGGTTTGGTCTGGAAAGACATATGCTGGCAGCCGAGCGGGATTGGATGCGGACATCGTTGCATTCGCCTACGACCGTCCGGATGGAGGCCGTTCCTTCTCTTTCTCGGGCTTGGATGCGCACTCTGCTTGGTCGCTGCCGGGCATGCGACAGTTGGTTGTCAATGGCGTTTTGTGGTCAGCCGGAGCAAGCATCCCCGAATCGGGAGCACCTTGCTCGATCGACGAAACTCGGCTTTTTGAAATGCAAACACCGCGTGAAGCACCACCCGCAAAACCCGCAACAGCCAAAGCAAAGTAGTTTCAACATTTCTCGGATCCTCTCGGCGATCGCTGACGGGGAGAGTGTCGCAATCGGCAAATGATTGGGTCGCCGACTGCTGAAATGGATTATCCCGATTCGCTTTCGCGTTTGTGGCTCCGCCGTTTTTTTTTGCTATAATTGCACTGTCTGTGATTTTTCGGACAGGAAGATTCGCCGGATCTTTCTCTCGCCTCAAGCAACTCGCCGATTCGTTCACCTATGTCATTGAAACCTCATCGCATGTCGAAATCGTGTCATTCGTGGAGCGACCTCATTTCCGTTTATCCGATTCTGTTTTTTTTCTTGCTTGCGGTGGCAGGGCAGACGGTCGACGCAGACTCACCCGATGCGGCGGTGGCGGAAGTCGATTTCAGTCGCCAGATCCGGCCGATTCTCGCGAAACAGTGCTTTGCATGTCACGGCCCCCAGACTCAAGAATCGGGCGTAGCATTGCATGAGCATGAAAAAGCCGTTGCCGACAGCAACGAGGGCCGTAAACCGATCGTCCCTGGCGATTGGAGTTCGAGCGAGATTAGCCGACGCGTAACATCTCAAGACCCGGCCGTGCGTATGCCGCCAGAAGGGAATGGGTTATCCGACAAGCAGATCGAACTGCTTAAAAAGTGGATTGAGTCGGGTGCCGAATACCGTGAGCACTGGGCCTTTTTGCCATTGAGCAATCCCAAACCTCCGTTGCTCAAGGCTGCATCGCTTTCCAGCAATCCAGTAGATGCATTCATCCAGGAACGATGGGACAAACTTGACTTGACGGGAGCGCCTCCCGCCCAACCCCGCAGTCTGATTCGACGATTGTACTTTGACACAATCGGTGTTCCCCCCGATTTGGAAACCGTCGAACGTTTCGCCGCAAATCCATCCGAAGTCGCATACGCTGAACTTGTTGACCAACTGCTGGCCGATCCAAGATTTGGCGAACGGATGGCCCGTGATTGGCTCGACGTCGTACGCTATGCAGAAACAAACAGTTACGAGCGAGATGGTCCGAAGCCCAATGCTTGGAAGTACCGAGATTACGTCATTCAGTCGCTCAATAGCGATAAACCATACGATCGATTCTTGACGGAACAATTGGCGGGAGATGAAATCGAACCACCCACAGCGGAGACGCTCACGGCCACAGGTTTTTATCGGCTTGGCATTTGGGATGACGAACCCGCAGATCCTGAGAAAGCCAAATACGATGGCTTCGACGACCTCGTGACGACGATCGGCCAAGGAGTCCTTGGCTTAACGCTCAATTGCGCTCGCTGCCACGATCACAAGATCGATCCTATCCCTCAAAAAGACTATTACCAAATGGTGGCTTTCTTGCGAGACGTGAATCCGTACGGAACGCGTGGCGATGAAAAATCGAACAACCAGGTGGAAGTCTCCGACGAAGCACTCTCGCGAACGAGTTCGGAACTCAAGGCCCGCATGAAGCAGATGCGTGAATTGCAAAAGAGTATCGAAGATGCGGGCATCGCGAAGATGAAGGCCGAGGACAAACTTGCAGCCAAGAGTCCGGACCGCGACAAGGTCGTCCGCGAAAGGCTCAAGGCCTATCTATCCCAAGAGCAATGGGACGAATGCGAAGCCTTGAAGGCCCAGATCGAAGTCACTCGAAAGGAAATCGAGGCGTTGCCGCTCGACTTTAGGCTGGGACTTGCAAAATGCAATCCGAATCCAGAGCAGACCTTTGTTCTCATGCGAGGCAACCCAGGTGCCAATGGCGACCCGGTGGATCCTGCATTTCCTGCGTTGTTTCATGACGAAAAGCCTGCAACTCCAGAAAAGCGTTCGAGTTCGACGGGTAGGCGTACGCAACTGGTTCAGTGGATGACGTCTCCTACGAATCGCTTGAGCGGTCGGGTTATTGTTAACCGCATTTGGCAGCACCATTTTGGACGCGGTATCGTTCGTTCGGCTAACAACTTTGGTCAACTAGGTGATCCGCCGACCCATCCGGAGCTTCTCGATTTCTTGGCGCAACAACTTGTCCGTTTCGATTGGCACCTTAAACCGCTTCACCGAATGTTGCTCCTATCGGAAACCTATCGTCAGAGCTCGACAGGCAATGCGGAAAGTCAACAGCGAGACCCAAACAACGATTACTTTGCCCGATTCAATGTGCGTCGACTCAGCGCAGAGGAACTGCGAGATTCTGTCCTTACGGTCAATCAGCGAATCAATTGGCAGCAGTCAGGCCCAAGCATTTTTCCTGATGTTTCGGACGATGTGAAAGCGGGTCAGAGCGTACCAGGCAAAGGTTGGGGCAAGTCGTCGGATGCAGACAAATCTCGGCGGAGTGTTTACATTCACATCAAACGTTCCTTGATCCCTCCCGAGTTGTCGGTGTTCGATTTCCCTGAAACAGACACGAGTTGCGAAGCTCGCTTTTTAACGACGCAAGCGGCCCAAGCGTTGAACATGCTCAACGGTGCCTTCATGCAACAGCAGTCGAGCCTTTTGGCCAAGCAGTCCATACAACGCAGCGACGGATTGCCTGACGCATTGCGACTGCCAAACCAGTTGCGAAACGCGATCGAGTCCGCCTATTCGCGTCCAGCGGAATCGTCCGACATCGAACGGGCTTTGCAACGGATCGCTAGTCTTCAGTCAAAGTTTGGCTTAAATGAGCAGCAAGCCTTTCGGGAGTACTGCCTCGTGTTGCTCAACAGCAATGAATTTCTTTACTTGGATTAATTATGGCAAAGCAAAACTTTTGTGGACGCACTCGCCGTGAGTTCATGTGGGAAGCGGGCTGCGGTTTTGGCAGCGTGGCCCTCACTTCGTTTTTGAGCGCGGATGGATTCTTTAACAACAAAGTATCTGCACACGAAGATTCGCCTAAGGTTTCGTCACACAAACCACACCACGAGGCCAAAGCCAAGTCGGTGATCTTTTTGTTTATGTACGGCGGCCCAAGCCAAATCGATACGTTTGACTACAAGCCGAACATGATCGGCATGGACAACAAAACCATTGCCGTTAAGACGTTTGGACGGGGTGGGCACCGCAATGAAGGCCGCATTGTTGAGCCGCGTTGGAAATTCAAACAGTATGGCCAAGCAGGGAAATGGGTCAGTGATTTGTTTCCCAATTTGGGCGAGTGTGTGGATGACATCGCCTTTTTGCATTCGATGACTGCGGATTCTCCCATTCATGGTTCTGCCATGTTGATGATGAACTCGGGCAAGATCCTAAGCGGTTCGCCGTCGATGGGTTCTTGGGTCAACTATGGCCTCGGTTCGCTCAATGAGAACTTGCCGGGCTACGTCGTGATGCTCGACCCAGCGGGAGGTCCAATCAGTGGTGCCAAGAATTGGTCAAGTGGATTTATGCCTGCCAATTACCAGGGGACCATCTTGCGGGCCAAGGGAGCACCTTTGCTCGATCTGCAACCGCCCCCAGGCGTTTCTCGCGAATTGCAACGCGATTTGATCGATGCAATCGAGGAGAACAACAAGGCGCATCTGGCATCGCGGGCTGCCAATTCGGAACTCAGCGCTCGCATCGCAAGTTATGAGCTTGCCTATCAAATGCAGCAATCCGCTCCGGAAGTAGTCGACATGACTCAAGAAGACCAAGCAACGCTCGATATGTATGGCATCGGCCAGCCTCGGACCGATGACTTTGGTCGGCGTTGTTTGCTAGCGCGAAGAATGGTGGAACGCGGAGTTCGTTTTATACAATTGTATTCGGGCGGTGCGCACAACGATGACAATTGGGATGCTCACGGTGACCTGGAAAAGAACCACAACAAGCATGCGGGGAATACCGACAAACCGATCGCTGCGCTGCTCAAGGATCTCAAGCAACGCGGATTGCTTGAGAGTACGCTCGTGGTCTGGGGAGGTGAATTTGGGCGCCAGCCGGTTGCGGAATATCAAGCAAGTACAGGCCGCGATCACAATTCCTATGGCTTCACGATGTGGATGGCGGGTGGCGGAATCAAGGGTGGAATGAGCGTTGGTACGACGGACGAACTCGGTGCGGCCGCAGTCGAGCGACCGTTGCATGTAAAGAACCTACACTCAACGGTACTGACTCAAATGGGGCTGGACCCAAATCGGCTTTCGTATTTCTATAGTGGCCTCGACCAAAAACTTGTGGGGGTCGAACATGTCGAGCCGATCCATGAAATCATTTAGTTCGGGCTTGAGAAGATCGCGATTTTCCAAGATGTTACCGAAGCCTTCGATCGTATCTCGGGCGCCACATGCACGCTCCTAAACCTATCACTATTTGGTGGCCGTGGGCCATTTGTGGAATCCTGCTCGTAGCCACGCTCCTCAATTACATGGATCGCCAGGCCCTAGCAGTCACCCTTCCAGCCTTGAAAATCAAATTCAACCTTGCCGAAGGACGGGTTGGAATGGTCGAAGGCTGCTTCGGGTATGCGTTCGCTTTCGGTGCAATTTTCTTCGGTCTCATTGCTGACAAGACTGGTCCGAGATTTCTTTACCCGATTGTTCTGGGGGGGTGGTCCCTGGCGGGAATTGCGACCGCCTTCGCCGGACAGGCCTGGCTCACTTCGATTTTGGAAAGTCCGGATGATCCTGTGGGGACAGGCGTTTATCGCTGGCTTCTGATCTGTCGGGTTGTACTCGGCTTCTTTGAAGCCGGTCATTGGCCCTGCGCTTTGTTGACCGTACGGGCCATACTCAACGAAAGGGATCGAACGCTCGGTAATGGAATTCTGCAGAGCGGAGCCTCGATCGGTGCCGTGATCGTCCCCTTTTATGTTGAAGCCGCAGAATGGGCTGGGCAATCCTGGGAGTTCCCATTTTGGTCTATCGGGATCGTCGGTCTCCTTTGGATTCCAGCCTGGTTCGCACTGGTTACAGGTCGCGATCTTTCGACTCCCAAAGTTGATTCGGGCGATATTCTCGAATCAAATCGAATGAGTGGTTCTGCCTCTCAGCAATTGAGCGATTTGATTCAACGTTTGATTGTGCTTGCCATCATGATTGCGACGCTCAACGTTAGTTGGCAATTTCTGCGGGCTTGGCTCGCTCTTTTCTTGCAGGATCACCACCATTATTCGAAGGAAGCCACGCGAGGATTGATGGCAGGCTACTTCATCGCCGCAGATGTCGGTTGTATTCTCTCAGGCGTGCTGGTGAAACGCCTCGTTTCGGCCGGGTGGCAGGTCCACCGATCCCGTCTCCTTGGGTACTTTATATTCTCGCTGTTGACCGCTTGCGGCGCACTGGTCCCCTACGCTGGTAACGGGTGGGTGATGAACCTCCTGCTCTTTACCGCAGGTGCCGGCATCCTGGGACTCCACCCCTACTACTATGCTCTCACGCAAGAAATCTCCCACAAATACATGGGGACTTTCTCAGGGTTCCTCGCGGCTGGCGGTTGGATCGTCTCAGCCACTACCAGTATTTATATTGGACGGCAAATCGAGGCTAGCAAGAGTTACGAGTTGGGGTTGTTAATCGTCGGTTTCGCCCCCATGATCGGTTTCGTCGTACTTTTTCTCCTTTGGCCACGAAAGAGAAAATTTTAGGTCGTGCTGCAGGTACCAAATTCAAGGGGGCTGGAGGATTTCTCAATGCCTCACTAGGCTGGATTGGGATTGGAAGTTACATTCCTTCGACTCAATGAATTGCAAATAAGCCGCGAAAGCAGCACTCTCTCGAATCCTAGAATCATGGCTCGCGAACTTTCTACCATACGAAACATCGGCATCATCGCTCACATCGACGCTGGTAAGACGACGGTTACCGAG
>JAIPFP010000223.1 GCA_021736575.1 Pirellula sp.
GACAACGCTAAAAACCCTCCGACGATCAAGATGATAAACTTCCGACTTTTCACATTGGATGAGCAAGGCACTTCGGGTTTTCCTAATGAAGCCGATCGTCGGGCCATCACAATTGAAATCGGCTAGTCTTGCGGACGTCGGCGCTGGTATGGCGTAGCGAATCAAACCGGTCGTCAGCCAGCTTTCCCCAACAGTACTCCGTGACCAAAACGATTCCGGTTGCAAGCGGCTTGCGATTGCTCGAGTAGAATGTTGACTAGCACCGAGTCCAATTCGCAAACCGGTCTCTTCCTCGCTATGATAAGCCCTAGTCACGCCACGATTTCGAATTGGGAAAAACAAATATGAATTGCAATAGGCAAACTTGTTTCCTCGCTGCAGTCTTAACGTGCATTACTGCGTCGGCTCAAGTATCTGCGCAAGGATCTGAGCAAGGTTCTTCGGATCCAACGTTGGTAGAGGTAAGTATCGTCAGCTCAATGGATGGGACTGAGCAACCCAACAGGGTTTATTTGCCAGATTCTTCCGGACGGAAACCGCTGCTGGTTTTTCTGCACAGCTGGTCTCATGGGTTCGAACAAGACAATACCCGCTGGCTGGAACTGGCGAAGCAGCGGGGATGGGCGTTTCTTCAACCCAACTTTCGTGGCAAGAATAATCGACCAGAAGCTTGTGGCTCGGAATTGGCTCGACAAGACATTCTGGATGCAATCAAGTATGTATTGGCAAAAACGGAGATTGACCGGTCGCGAATCTACTTGGCTGGGACAAGCGGTGGCGGTCACATGTCCATGCTGATGGCCAGCTACTATCCAGACAAGTTCTCGGCGGTTTCATCGTGGGTCGGTATTTCGGATTTGGAGAAGTGGCATGCGACAACCGGACTTAAGCCAGAAACCCGTCATTACGCAAGGGAACTTGAGAACTGCATCGGCGGCGTGCCAGGAACTGGCGATGCACTCAAATACGAACTTAAGATGCGATCTCCCGTATGGCACTTAGCAAAGGCAGCGGACGTGCCATTGGACATCAACACGGGAATTCATGATGGACATACTGGATCCGTACCTGTGAGCCAATCGATTGAAGCGTTTAATGTGATTCTGCGGGCCAAGCACAAGCCGGAGATTCCAAGGGACGAAATAGAAAAATGGAACGCCGCAGACGCGGGAGAGAAATCGCATCACGCTGTGGTTGACGACCTTTCGTATTCACGCAAAGTCCTGTTTCGATCACAAGTCAACCACTCGCGGCTGACCATTTTCGAAGGCGCGCATGAAGACCTACCGGCAGCTGGAGTTGCATTTCTAGAAGCCATCCAGCGCGCAACGCAATGGTAGCAACAAAGGATCAGAATCTACCGAACGGCTAAGTATTCTGCGTCGCTTGGATTTCAGTCAAGAGCAGGCCACTCCCGTAGCGAGCGCCGCAAAACTCGCTATTAGCCATCGTTCGTCCAGTTTCGGGTCACGTCGCAATTGACCTAGCACACAGGACACGGAACCCATCGTTTGATGTGATAACCCAGTCGTCGATTGTTGGCTATGCTAACAGGTCAATCGGAATGGACTCACCCTTGGTAGTGCAAATAACCTGCGACAACTTCCTCTGGGTGGATCCAGACTACAATAACGAATTGCGACCGTTATGTGCCACGAATGTATCAACAGGTCCCAAGCAATCTCAAAGTAAGGAGTCCGAAATGGCAGAGCAAATTCGATCAGCGAACCAAATGGTAAAGATGTTCGCAGAAGATGCCTCGCTTCTTGCGAGACTAAAGACAGATCCTAATCCCATCGCAGTACTTCAAGAAACAGCGAGTCAGGCAGAGGCAAAAAGCGAACCGGCATATCGCGCTGATAAGATGCTCTACCGTATCGCCGTCATTGTGCTCGGCTTGCTTGCGTTGCTCGCCGCCATTGGCTCTATAGGGCTCGTGGCTGCAGGCAAGACGACCCCTGAAGTTGTGGGTAAAGATGAGGCGAGACGCCCATGCCACTTTCGAACAAACCGTCTCACAATCCATGAAAGCAACGAGCCCTTACGTATCGGGTTATGATTAATAATTTTCAGTCTGCCGCTTCTCTGCCCCAACGACCTCCTATCTAATCTTTGCTTCCGTTGACTGCTTTGCTTTTTCACTGCCATTCGTCCGGCGACGCTCAGCAACCTCTGGGGCAATTTCCAGCATTGTATTGACCTTGCCTGGCAGCTTGTTCAAAACGAAGCCATCATACAAATCGCCAATCGCAGTTCTCGATTCATAGCGCAGCGAGTTGCCATCGATGTGGATGATTTGGTAGAGCTGTGTGTCTTCCGCTACGCGTGTCATAAACGGTTCTGGAGCCAAGTTGTACATCTTGGGGCCGCTTACGGAAACGACGTAGATCGTGCCTGTGAAGGTGTCGACTTTATTCACGCCGGTAGGAACATTTCCAATCGTAAGCGGCTCGGCGACTGGGGTTTCTAAACCGGTTCGGCCATACGTATGATCGTGTCCTTGCAATACCAAATCCACTCGATACTTGTCTAAGATCGGCTTCCAGAGGCTCCGCAGTTTCGCATTATCGCGATCTTTTGCGGTTGAAAAGATCGGATGGTGGAACGAGCAGATGACCCATGGTTGTTTGTTCTTGCTGAGAACGCTGTCCAGCCATTCAACTTGCTGTTCGATCCTTTCGTTGCTGTTGAGCATGACGAACCGGGCGTTTTGGTATTCAAAGGTGTAGCAGGTCTCGCTCAAGCCCTCGGGGCCATCCTCGGGCAATGTAAACTGCGTTCGCCAGTGATTCGTGAGCTTTTTGCCGCCCGTCTCCGACTTTTGCATTTCGTGGTTGCCAACCACTGGCACACTTGGAATCATGGCGTTGAGCCAAGCCCCTGCTCCAAACCACTCACCCCATTCACCATCCGATTGGGCGTTGTTGATCAAGTCGCCAGCATGCAAAATGAACTTCGATTTTGGCGCATCCGAGTGGGCTTCGCGAATGACTCGTGACCACATCGAACGCAAGTCATTTTGTGCATCGCCAAAGTAGATGAACGAAAACGGGGATGGCTTGTCACTCGCAGTCGAGAAGTGGAACCACTCGCTCCAATTGGTCTTGTCACCGACACGATAAGCATACTTGGTGCCCGGTTTGAGATCATGAAATTGGACACTATGGAAATGGGCCGTGTTGAGATCGGTCTTGAGTGCGGATGACGTCGCGTTGAGCGTTTTCGAGTCTTTCGCAAAGTCAGGCCCAGGGCCAGCCAAAACGATCTCCGCGAAGCCATCTTTGACTTCGGTGGACGTTCGCCAAGTCACCGACTGCGACGTCGTCGGGTCACCCGACCAAGTAAGAATGATTCGATCAGGCAGGATCGTTGGTTGATACATCTCGGCTGGCTTGACAGCCCGAACGGCGTGGGAATGCGTCTTGTCATCGTCGTGCGCACAAAGTACGTTTATCAAAGAAACACTGAAACAAAAGCTAGTGGCGCTGATCCGCGACCATTTTTTTAATAACATGACATCACCTGAAAAAGGTTAGATACTTGGAAACTTTTCGAACTTACGAAGCTCGCGTTTGATTGTTCACACTCGGACCCCCTAGCTAACCACTTAGTGATTAAATAATCAGTTGCAGCTTAACGGTCAAATGTTACGCTTGCGTTAGTTTCTCGCAAGGGTTGCGTGAAGATGTCTGAGCAAAGGAGAGTTCCTCTGCGTAGTCAATCTAGGGCTCTCGCGCATTGGCGACCGGCAGTTGCGGCAAATCCACATGTTTCTACCAGATGCATCGGCAACAATCAGGCCGTGGCGATCCCTTTTCCATCGCCACGACGTAACCCAATTGCACACCCGGTTAAAACACTAGTTCCACCTGGTAAACACGTACGATTATTCGTTAGTGTTGAGTCATTGGTATTCGCTGACTCGCTTCTCTTGTTCGGTAGGCTATCCTTGAGGAACCGAAGCCCTGGAACAGGTACGAATTCGCGCCATCGATCCGGCGGGATATCCCAAGGTGGCCATCGCAGAGGCTCGTTCTGTGCAAGAATCCAAGGCCGATAATGAAAGCCTAGTGGCTCGCCCCCTAAGTCAACATTTGGGTCGATCATCAGCTGAGGCTTCCTGCCGTTGAGCGAAACCATGACCAGTGCGTAAACGGCAGCATCATGTCCTGTGTCACGCAAATACTGAGCGCGAAGGAAATGCGCAAACTGCAAGATCATCTCAGGATCGCGACCGAGTTTGTCATGTTGTTCCGGATTGATGTATCGATTGAGATTTCCGTCGCTGACGGCGTTCGTAGTCTTGTCTTTGATCGCAAACCCCAGCACGACACGTTTGCCGCGAAGCATCATGCGCCATGAGAAATAATGCCCTCTTTCATTCCAGCTGGCATCACCTGGATAAGCGTAATGACGTAGCGGCCAGACCAAGTGGAAAATGATGTAACCAGCAAGAGCATACGTTCTCATCGGCGACCATGGGGACATAGAAGCAATTTGAAAGGTTGGAGGTGAAGAGCGCCCCGTCGAAACCAGATAACGCGGCCAGGAAGGATCGAAGAGGATCGGCGTTGAAGCGATCATGAACCAAGGGAAGATATGAATATTGAAAACGACAGAATTGATCAAATGAAATACGACGCAAAGCACATAGGCGAAGACACGCGTACGTCTGAAAATCAATAAAGGCACTATGAGCAAGTCAAATAATATTCCTCCCCAGGCCATCAAAATTCCAGCATGATCCCATGTCGCTAGCGATCCAATAATTGGCAACGACTGCTTTGCTAGAATCATTTCGTTCATGGGAAAGCCAAGCATCCAGTCTGGAGTCAGTTTGGCTATTCCACCCATGAAGTATGGAAGCGCTATGTGAAACCTGAGGACGAAAAGAACCCAACCTGGTATCTCTTCTGAAAAGATCGCTGGACGACGCCACGCATCGAAAGACACCATCCGATGCAATGGCATCCAGGGTAACCACCACGCGATCAAACAGATGAGATAGTAGTGGTTTTGGTAATTGGTTCGGTCCAAGAGAAAAACATAGGTGAATAGCATCGCCAAAAGAAGCGAAGATAGTCGATAAAACGCCCCAGCCGCAACGAGTACCCCGAGTGCAACGATCGCAAGGAAAACCCAGTACATACCGTTGCCTTGCACAGGATGCAGGAAGTCAAATGGGAAATAAGTGCAATGAAACTTGGGTTCGATGTATCTGCGAGTGACTGTTCCATCGGACAGGTAGTCCCATGCCCAATAGGAAACAGTCCCTCCAAATGCGATGCGAAAGTACGCACTGCTGCTCCCGTCGTAGGAATTGCTAAGCAAATGGCCAATCACTCCTTTTCAATCACCCCATCCTTGTTTTTGGCAGACTTCTTCTCCAAGGCTATCTCAAAATTGTTGGGCCCCTTTTCCGTAACATCGATCTCCATCTGCACCGTCATGTCGTTTATTGCGCAATTGCAGGGTGGTGTGGTTTCTGTTTTACCTACTCGAATCATGTGCTTTCCGATTACTGCGCCATCTTTATCTCCGTAGGTAGAAACAACGAACTTACCTTCCTCATCGGTCACCGCGGTACCCAACTGGCCAACCAACCCAGAGTCACTAGTTCTCTTAACTTCGAAGGTGACCAGCGTTTTTGGGACAGGCTTACCTTCACACATGACGCGGCCCGTCACTTGAGCACGTGGAAACTTTTTGACACCGTCGCAACCCAACAAAATCCCAAACACAACCAACGACAACAGGAACAAACAACTCTTCATGAGTAACTACCTTCAAGAAAAACAAGGTATAAGAAAAAAGCCCACGGCAGATGCCATGGGCTACGAAACCCTCGCGAACCTACAGACCTAAATCGCCTAGGACTTCTCCACGGTTTCGAGTGAACAGTCCTGAATAGGTGATATTCTCGATGTTCTGCGACAGAAATTGGACAGAACCGTCCGCGAAAACAAACGTAGCGCCTCCAGTGTGAAAACTAAACGCGGAATCGTCATCTCGTGCAAAAAACATGTTTTGAGGTGAAGTCAACGAGTTAATGGGATTACTAAACCGAGCATTGGTTCGTGTGCATTCGTCGGAGCCTGGTGCACCAAGCCAAGTAGGCCAGTCAGTAGTATTTCCTGGCGCTGCCGGGGTCGCAGAACCACCCCACTTAGTGGATGTGCTTCCTGTAACATATGCGGATTCACAAGCCATCGCGGTATTACTTAAACCATCTGTTACGTCAGCGAATCTAACGCCTATGTTTTCCCAAAGCTTCCCCATCATGCCTGTTCCGTCCGCTCCTTGCCCTTCAGCACAGGTCTTGTAGTCTGACGTTGCATAACCAATCGAAAAAGTACTGCTCACAGGAGTTGCGACAGTCGCTCCAGGGATGACGAATGTCGGCGGGCAAATAGCGGGCAGGGCCGATGAAGGGCATTTGTATGCTGGTATGATCGTTGCTCCCCCTGGAATGGGAAAGCCAGTTGCTGGCGATCCGTTTGCTACCCACCAATTCCTAAGAGCTCCCGGTGTTCCCATAGATGGAGGAGAACCAGCAACGGTCCCTGGACCCGTGTAGGAACTTAACTGATTGTAAAGAGCGGTCTGCTCAATATAGGGAAGGATGGTAGCCATCCAGCCGTATCCGTCGTCTTGAAGTGCACCAGTCCCACCTCGCCTTCGATCCTCACCCCAAATAGCAACAGGAACTTTCTTGAAAGCGCTCTCATAATTATGGATCGCCAACCCCATCTGCTTCAGGTTGTTCGAGCACTGCATACGGCGTGCCGCTTCACGAGCCGCTTGCACTGCAGGAAGCAAAAGGCCAACCAAAATTCCAATGATCGCAATCACGACCAAAAGCTCAACGAGAGTAAACCCTCTCTTATTCCTTAGACTTATAGCCATCAAAACCAACTCCACGAAATGAGAAACTATGAGTACCTTTAACACTAGAATAGGCAGGATAGCGTGGCTACTTTATGACCGCGCTAAGAAAACGTTAACTTTGGGTTAATGCGAGAGAGCCCTGACATGTATGACTCCGGTTCAGTTATTTGTTTGCGATTCTGAAACGCAGCTAGAGATTGAATTCACGATCAAAAAACCAATCAAAACACAGTGCAAAACCCCTCACCCCCAGCCTCTCTCCCCGAGTACAGGGCGAGGGGAGCAAGATCAAAAGATGTGGGTAAAGATAAGGTATTCGGCTCACGAAATTTGGCTTTACAGCAAATTACTTGCCAGTTCCGCAAGCTCGGATCGTTCGCCTTTTTCGAGCGCCACGTGACCGAAGATCGGTTGACCGACCATGCGATGGATCAAGTAACTCAATCCGTTGGACAGCGAATCCAAATACGGATGGTCTATCTGTTGAATGTCCCCTGTGAAAACAATCTTGGTCCCCTCTCCTGCCCGCGTGATGATCGTTTTGATCTCGTGCGGCGTTAGGTTTTGAGCTTCATCCACGATAAAGAAAACGCGTTGCAAACTACGGCCGCGGATGTACGCAAGCGGTGTGACTTCAACATGATTCGTTTGGAGAAATTCACGGCTTCGAACCGAGGCATTTCCGTTGCTATTCCCTGGGTTCATCACGGCGAGGTTATCATAGATTGGCTGCATGTACGGATCTAATTTTGCGTCGATATCTCCGGGCAAAAAACCAAGATCGCGATTGCTCAACGGAACCGTTGGTCGCGCCAGCAAGGTTTGACTGTAGCGAGAACGGCTCTCCATTGCGGCTGCCAAAGCTAGCAGTGTTTTCCCGGATCCGGCTTTACCCGTGAGAGTCACCAATTTCACTTGGTCGTCTAGCAGCGCTCGCAATGCAAACGATTGTTCGGCATTGCGAGGAATGATGCCAGCCGCAGAGATCGGGTCGATACGCTTATAGACCTTGTTTTTTCCTTGGTACGTGGCGAGCATTGAGCTTGTGTGGTTCCGCAGAATGAAATTCTCGTTCGGGATCGGGTCCAGAATATCCGGCAATGAGTTTGCAGACACTTGACCGCCGTTTTCGGAGAATTGGGCAAACAAAGAACTGGGCAAATCCTTGACTAGCCGCTTGCCCGTGTAGAGCTTCTCAAAACTTTCGACTTTGTCATTGTTATAGTCTTGGGCGGTAAGCCCAAATGATTTGGCCTTGAGTCGCAAGTTCGTATCTTTCGAAACCAGGACAACGGGACGATGCGTTTCTCGTTGTTGCAACATCAACGCGACGCTCAAAATGCGGTGATCTGGATTGTCCTCAAGGAACGCTTTTTCCAATCGGGCGTCTGGTTCCTCACCGAGTACAATCCGAATCGAACCAAGTCCCGGTCCCAGCGCTGCTCCGTTTGGCGAAAGAACATCACCAGTCAACTCGTCGACCGTCCGCAAAAACGCTCTCGCTTGAAAATGAATGGCTTCATTTCCCTTTTTAAAATTGTCCAACTCTTCCAGAACGGCGATTGGGACTGCAATATCGTGTTCTTTGAATCGCCGGATGCACTGTGCGTCGTGCAGAATGACATTGGTATCGACGACAAACAATTTGTCAGAACGGGCAGGCTGTGTAGATGAGATCATGTGAGAGTATGTGCCCGCCGACCGCCGGATCGCAATCGTCCCCTCGTGAATTTTTGATGAAGTTGGGCGGCTAAGCACATCCGCAACTGTTTTTCAACCCAATTAGCCGTTGGGCGCTAGCCCCGGTTTTCCAATTGCTCGACATTCGTCGAGAACCGGGGCTATCGCACTTCGGCTAGAAGGGAGTCGGCTTTAAGCCTACACGAACTGCTCTTCCACTACATGCATGCTCGATGGCCCTTTCTATTTCGGTTAACGGATACCAGGCCGAAACCAACGATGCGAATGGGTACTTACCCCCAGATGCAGACAAAAAATCGGCGGCTTGCTTTAGATTTCGCGGGGCGTAGTTGTGTACGCCGGCAACAACGAGGTTGCGCCGAACGATGCGTTCAAGCACAATCGGAACCGGTTCTTGTGGAAAGACTGCCCCGACGAGAACGACTCTTCCGCCTAACCGCATGACGTTCATCGCACTTTCAAACGCTTGGTTGGAGCCGCTACACTCCAACAGGCAATCTGCACCGCGACCGTTTGTCAGGTCGCGAACGACTTCGCTGAGCTGTGAATCCTCAATTGCAATGTCGGCTCCAAAGAGAAGGGACGATTCACGGCGCACCGCAGATCTTTCAACACAAACAACCTTGTCCGCCCCCAAGTCCTTTGCCATCGCGCATGCGGTCACTCCCAGCATACCTGCACCAAAGACAACCACCGTCTCCCCTGGAATGATCTTGGCTATTTCCATCGCGGATGCGATCGTCGCCGTTGCGCAACTGATCGGGCAAGCCACTTCCAACGGCATCGAAGCAGGCAATTGCATGATCTTGGTTCCGCTCACCAATAGGCAATGCCCCGCAAATCCGCCCGTCAAATCGATAGGGCAGCTATAAGCGTGATGACCGTATTTGATCATCGTGGAGCACTTTTGCGGCAAGTCGTGTTCGCAGTAGAAGCAGTGATCGCAATTCGCTACGAGCGACCAACACACTCGTGTACCCACATGCAACGGAGTACCGTCTATCGACAATCGACTGACGGTCGGGCCAAACTCAACGATTTCGCCAACGATCTCGTGTCCTAGAACAGATGGGGTTGGAACCGTTCGGCGCCCGGATATGGAATGGAGATCGCTTCCGCAAATGGTGCACGCAAGCACTCGCACCAAAATATCGCCGTTTCGTGGCTGAGGGATAGGCACACTCTTGAACAACCATGGCTGCCCAGGACCTTGGAACAAGAGTGCGGTAGTCGAAGCCAAAAGTGCCATTTCCCATTTGTTCCTGAAAGAAGACAGGTGTTGTCAAGCTCGCAATACGTTCTTACCATAAACCCATGAAGAAACAAAAGATAGGCATTGTTGGAGCGGGGATCGTCGGGCTGGCGCATGCTTGGTCTGCGGCGGAACGCGGGCATGCGGTCACCGTTTTTGAACGAACCGCGAGGGCCAGCGAGGCATCCATACGCAATTTTGGCATGGTATGGCCAATCGGCCAACCCGAGGTGTCTCGTCCGGTCGCTATGGTTGCACGTGAACGTTGGCTTCGTTTAGCCGAAAGGACCGACATCTGGGTCGATCAAGTTGGGTCGCTCCACCTTGCACACCACGACGACGAATGGAATGTTCTGCGCGAGTACTTCGATAGTGGTAAAGACGGCGAGTTGGGTTCGCACCTCAGGCTCTTAAACCCCAGCCAGTGCCATGCTCTATCGCCTGCGGTCCAACCCAATGGATTTCTCGGCGGGCTTTTCAGTGACATGGAGTTGTGTGTCAATCCGACCAACGCTGTTCGAGCCATGCCGAAATTCTTGAATGAATCATTCGGCGTGAAGTTCCATTTCAGTGCGCCTGTCGTGGAAGTAGGCGCGAGCTGGATTCGGACCCCTGGTTATCAGGAGAGTCAATTTGATCGAATCGTGGTTTGCTCGGGGCACGATTTTGAAACACTGTTTCCCGAAGTGTTTCGCGAGACTCCGATCCGGAAATGCAAACTCCAAATGATGCGCACCGTCGGCCAAACCGGATCCTGGAGACTCGGGCCGCACCTTGCAAGCGGGCTCACCCTGCGACACTACTCAAGCTTTCGACATTGCCCAACTCTCAAGTCGCTCATCGAACGCATATCGAATGAGACTCCGGAACTTGACCGCTATGGCATTCACGTGATGGCCTCACAAGACGATGCAGGACGAGTTGTATTGGGAGATTCTCACGAGTACGACTCCGACATCGAGCCGTTCGATTCCGCTGAGATCGATCGATTG
>JAIPFP010000224.1 GCA_021736575.1 Pirellula sp.
GGACGAAATCTAGCGTACAATGAACTTGAATCCCTGAAAGGAACCGGTAAAGCACTTAAGGCCAACGGCTACCGCATGCAGGATATGATCAGGTTTGTCATCAGCAGCGACATGTTCCTCACGAAATAAAGAAGACCGCGTTCACTCGTGCAGAATGCACACCTCATACACCCTACCCACCCCCCCACCCATTTCAAATCCTCCGAAACATGAGTACCTCCAAACAAATTGACCGTCGTGCGTTTATTCGAGGTGTAGGTGGAGTTGCACTTGCTCTACCGGTACTTGATGCCATGGGGAACGGAGTGACGGAGGAGATTCCACGCCGGTTCTGTGCGATCTATACGGCAAACGGGATGTCCCTCCCAAAATCGGAGCATGACATCAACGAGTGGAGTTGGTTTCCAACGGCAGAGAACAATAGCGAATTTGTCTTCAGCAAGTCGACCGAACCGCTAAGTTCGTTCCGCAAGCAGCTCAGCTTTATGGGTGGGTTATATCATCCGTCCGGCCCCAAATCGGATCCACATCAATGCTCCGACATGTGGCTCACCGGCGCACCGCTGCACAACTCGAAACCAGGGACTTATAATTCCGTCGGACTCGATCAAGTTGTAGCACTTCACACCAAGCGATTTTGCCGGCAACCTTCGCTGGTGCTATCGATCGATGCCGGAACAGGATTCTTGTCTCGAACCGGAACGATCTCCTACAGCCTCGACGGAAGACCGATTCCGGCCGAGAACAATCCCCGTCGCGTGTTTGATCGATTGTTTCGCGTCGACCGTGCATCGCTAGCATCCGTTCGGAACAAACTGCAACTCCGCATCAAGCTGGTTGATGCTGTGGGCGATAGCGCGCGCGCTTTGCAGCAACAACTCGGCAAGTCAGACCGGGAACGCATGGATGAGTATTTGACCTCGCTAAATGAAGTGGAGTCAAGATTGATCGCATCTGAGCAATGGATTGATATTCCGCTGAAACAACAGGACTATTCGCATTTGAATCTGGATGTGACGACCGAAGGGGAACCAGCAGATTACTATCGCAACATGTTCGATCTGATTGCGTTGGCGTTTGATGCGGACATCACGCGATCGGTTGCGTTCATGCTCAATCGCGAAGACGGAATGGGGATAAGCGATACTTTTCCGTTGAAGCTGGGACTTTCGCATACGCACCACACCTTGTCTCATGCGGGCGACAAGGAGGGGCAATTGCAGTTTGCCAAGTATGATTTGTTTTTAAGCCAACAGCTTGCTCACTTCTTGAGTCAACTAACGACATATCAGGATCGAAATAGCAGTTTGCTCGACAACACGATTGTGATGTTTGGAAGTGGCGCGAGTACGACGCACAATCCACGTAACTTGCCGACGTTGATCGCGGGTGGAGCAAATATGGGCCTCAAGCATGGGACATATTGGCGAAACGGGGAATCGCGGATGTCGAACATGTACCTCAGCATTCTCCAATCGATGGGTATTGAGCAAGGTTCTTTTGCCGACAGCACCACAACGCTCAGCAACTCGATCTTCGGTTGAGTACACTTGCTTCAAACGGCAACCGGTGCTGAGATATGCGGGTGCGGATCGTAGTTCACCAATTCGAAATCCTCAAACGTAAAGTCTAAGATGCTTTCACGCTGCGTCTTGATCAACAATCGTGGCGTGGGACGTGGCTCGCGAACGAGTTGCTGCTTTGCTTGATCAAGGTGGTTGTTGTAAAGATGCACGTCTCCGAGCGTGTGAACAAAGTCACCCGGCCGCAGCCCCGTTGTTTGCGCCATCATCATCGTTAACAATGCATAGGAAGCGATATTGAAAGGCACTCCTAGAAATAAGTCTGCGCTTCGTTGATACAACTGACAGCTAAGCCGGCCATTCGCCACATAAAATTGAAAAAGCAAATGGCACGGTGGCAACGCCATCTCATGAACATCCGCCACGTTCCATGCAGACACAATCAATCGCCTTGAGTCCGGCGTATCGCGTATTTGTTGCTCGACCTGTTTGATTTGGTCAATGACACGTCCATCAGCGCATTGCCATGATCGCCATTGCTTGCCGTACACAGGACCTAATTCTCCTTTCTCGTCCGCCCATTCATCCCAAATCGAAACGCGATTGTCTTTGAGATACTGAATGTTTGTTTCGCCCCGCAAAAACCAAAGCAATTCGTGAATAATGCTTCGAATATGCACTTTTTTGGTTGTGAGAAGCGGAAAGCCTTGCGACAAATCGAAGCGCATCTGTGCACCGAACAAACTAAGTGTGCCAGTGCCTGTCCGATCGGTCTTTGCGTCCCCTTCCTTCAAAACGCGTTGCATCAACTCAAGATAGGTTTTTTCCATCATTGCTTTCGTTATTTCTTGCGAGCCATTAGCGTCCAATGTCGATCGCTTGTCATAGAAACGCAATCCGAATCCAAACCTGCGGCGACGGCGAGTTGCCCGATCTCTTCAAGAGTCAACGCAGCTTTCAAACTTTGCCTCAGCATTTGCCTGGCACTTTCGATCTCGTTGCCTGCGTATTGCGATACAATGGACTCAACTTGTTCGAGACTGTCAGGTCGACAAAGATCTCGAACAAACAACAGTCCACCTGTGCGCAAAACTCTCAATGCCTCCGGTAGAAAAGACTCGTGCGTTGGCAAATGGTGCACCAACGAGTTGGACATGACCGTGTCAAAATAACTTCCTTGAAAAATCAGTTTCTTGGCGTCAACAAATTGCAATTGGACTCGGTGCATTAAGCCCTGTACTTCGAGATTGTATCGTGCCAAGTCGAGCATCATCGTCGATGCGTCCGATGCCATTACGCGAACCGAGCTATCTTGCTGGCATAATTCAATCGGAATCAGAGCCGTTCCTGTTCCAAGGTCCAAACAATCCTCACCAATGGGTCCGGCTGCAATCAAGTCTTGAACAAAACGGCAATTGACGGCCGCATGGTCCATCGAGTCGTACTCGATAGCTTCTTGGCGATCGTTCATGACTTCGGGTTCGAGCACACGTACTAGCATTTGGAGCACACGGTTGTGTAGAGAGTTAACAGCACGAGTCGGAGGGGGCATCGTTTGAGCCACGACGACGGGGACCAGGGATTTCGCGACCAGTGTAGGTGATATGATTTTTGTCGTCTACGAATACGACTTTCGGATCAGGAATCTTGAGCTCAGCTCCTATTTCCTGAACAAATCCAAACGTGGCGATGATGATCGTATCACCTGGTCGGACCAAATGGGCCGCCGCTCCATTGATGCAAACATCGTTTGAGCCAGGCTCGCCTAGAATCGCGTACGTTTCAAGCCGTGTACCACGCGTCACGTTCCAGACATGAACCGCTTCAAAGGGTGCGATACTGGCTGCAATGAGCAAGTCGGGTGGCAACGTCAATGACCCTTCGTAATGAAGGTCCGCTTGAGTTACGGTCGCTCGGTGGATCTTGGATCTGAGAAATTTTCGGAACATACGCAAATTGTGCCGACTCGTGGCGATTCTTGCTAGTCTGAATCGCGTTGGCGTGCGTTCTAGCAAAGCAAAAAATGCTAGACTATTTCTGTCAATAGTTGGAATGAAACAACGAATCCCTTCAACCGCCGTTTGGTTTGATGTCAAATCACGCTGGGCCAAGCAGAGTTTTAAGGTGTTTTCAATGATTGAGACCGGTATTTCGCCCCCAGTCGGCATATTCGCTATCGGAAATCTCGCCGGCGATAGAAATTAACACCGAAATGAACAGCAGGACCTGCCGATCATCGCATGCGAGTTACCTGTTTGGATTCCGAATTCGCGTCCTCCGGATTTGAAAGGCTGCAACGTGAGATCCACCGAGCGGCTCGAAGATAACTTTCACCCATACACTCCAACGTTTGGCTAAAACTCCATGCAACTTGTCATTCAGAATCTTTCAAAGACCTACCCGGGCGGCGTTCGCGCGCTCGACAATATTTCCATGACTATCCCCACCGGAATGTTTGGGCTTCTCGGCCCGAACGGTGCTGGCAAGTCTACGCTGATGCGAACCCTGGCTACTTTGCAAAACGCAGATTCAGGGACGGCCACTCTCGGCGATCTCGATTTGCTCAACGAGAAGACAAAAGTTCGAGAAATTCTCGGCTACCTCCCACAGGAGTTCGGAGTCTACCCGCGTACAAGCGCGACAGCACTATTGACCCACCTGGCGACGCTGAAAGGGGTTGGGGAGACTTCTTCCCAAAGGCGGGAAATCGTCTCGGGTTTACTCCAGCGAGTAAACCTTTACGACGTTCGAAACAAATACGTGGCGAACTACTCCGGTGGAATGCGACAACGCTTTGGGATCGCACAGGCCTTGCTCGGAGATCCGAAGCTTCTCATTGTCGATGAGCCAACGGCAGGACTCGATCCAGGTGAACGAAACCGTTTTTACAACTTGCTCTCCGAAGTTGGCGAGAGTGTCGTGGTGATTCTGTCAACGCATATCGTTGAAGATGTCAAGGAACTCTGCACCAACATGTCGATCATCCATCGCGGTCGATTGCTCTTTGCAGGTGCCCCGAGCCAAGCCGAGTCTTCGCTCTCCGGCAAGATCTGGGCCAAGTCGATGTCCAAGGACGATCTCAAACGCTGCCAATCCGAAATGGATGTGATATCGAACAAGCTGATCGAGGGAAAGCCCATGGTGAGAGTTTACAGCGAGGGCAATCCGGAAAATGGATTCCAAGCGATCGAACCCAATCTGGAAGACATGTTCTTTTTCCAAATCAAACGAAATTCAAGCGCGGCATAATAACACCTTTCGAGCTCGTCCTGCGTAAAGTATACCTTCATGGAATTCTTCAGCTTCGAACTGCGTTATTGGCTACGCGGTTTCATGGTCTATATCTTCTTGGGCATCGTAGCCTTACTGTTTGGTTTCGCTACGGGATCCGACAATGTTCAAATTGGGGCAGCGTTAGGCAACACCTATCGGAATGCTCCTTATATTATCATGCAGTTCTACATAAGCGCTGGGCTCTTGGCTGCATTGATGGTGGCCGCAATTTACGATTCCGCTGCATCTCGCGACTTTGCTACCAAATTCTCCGATATTTTGTTTAGCAAACCCATCAGCAAGTGGCAGTACCTCGTTGGTCGATTCTCGGCTGCAACGCTGATCGCCCTGATCCCATCAATGGGTATCCCAATTGGAATGATTATTGCCGGTTGGATGCCCAATTTAGATGCCGAACGTTGGGGGCCAATTCGTTGGGACGTTCACTTGATGGGCATATTGATTTTTGTCATTCCAAATACACTTTTGGTCGGATCGATTGTTTTCGCCATCGCCGCTTGGACTCGCAATACGATGTATTCGTTCTTGGGTGTGCTGCTCTTGATGGTCGCGTACGGTATCTCGCAGTCCGTAATCACGGACCTAAGCAATGAGTACACTGCCATGTTGATCGATCCGTTGGGAGGTGCGCCGTTCGCAATCCTTACCAAGTACTGGACCGTCGATCAACGTAACCAATGGGGCATTCCACTAGGCGGAACGTTGCTCCTGAATCGTGTCATTTGGCTGACTATTGCAGGCCTAATCTTTGCATTTGCAAGCTGGCGGTTTTCGTTTGAGACAGGTCGAGTATCAGGCCGAAAAGCCTGGGGGCGCCGGGCGTTGGGTCGCAGTCAAATGGCCGATGAGACAGATCCCGTGTTTGAGGCAGTTCAACCCGCCATCCATGACTGGCCCAAGGCGAAGCCCAAACCAAGTTGGCTCGCTCAGTGGATAACATGCACTCGCGTGGATGCTATTGGTATCATGCGAACGCCGACTTTTATCATCATCCTATTTGCAGCCATGATCAACACGAGTGTCGCGCTATTCACCGGAGCAACCGAAGGGTACGGGCTTAGCTCTTTCCCGGTGACTTACAAGATGGTCGACCTGATTCGCGGTTCGCTTTTTGGGTTTCTAGTTCCGATCATTACGTTTTTTGCAGGTGTGGTCGTGTGGCGAGATCGCGATTGTCGCATTCAAGAAATCCTTGGTGCGACGCCTGTCCCTAGCAGCGTGTTGGTTGCATCGCGATTCGTTGCGCTCCTCTCGGTCGTAATGACCATATTGGTTGTGGTCATCACGCTTGGTTGTTGTGTTCAAGTTTTCTATGGCTACAAACGATTGCAGTTGGATGTGTACGCGCTCGAACTCATCGCCATCGAAGCCTTGCGATTCGGCTTCCTGCTTGTTTTGGCCATGTTCGCTCATACTATTTCACCGAACAAGTATGTAGGCTATTTTGCATTCATTGTTCTTCTGATCTTGAATGCGTTCCTGTGGTCTTGGCTGCGAATCGATACGTTGCTCGTGCGTTTTGGTCGATTGCCATCGTACGTTTACTCGGACATGTTCGGCATCGCCCCTTACACCATGAGTATCATCGGCTTTGCGCTCTATTGGCTGGCAGGGGCGGCTTTGGTGTTATGGGTATGTACGATTGCAATGCATCGAGGTATTGCGAAGTCCCTTAGAACGCGATTGCTTGAAGGAATTCAAAGCGCGTCCGCGTCTTCCAAAATGTTCGCCATGATTGCAGCGGGACTTATGGCTACATTTGGAGGCGTGCTTGTCTATAGCACACAAATTCTCAATACCTTCGTTGGGAGCAAGGAACAGGAGTTGCGACGTGTCAGCTACGAGACGACTTACTCTCCGTTCGAAAACGTCCCCCAACCAAAAGTAACTCGCATTGCGTATGAAATCGATATTTTCCCAGAAACACGCAACATGCGGATGAGCGCCAAGCAAACCATCCAAAACAAGTCCGAGGCGCCGATCGAAAAACTCTATGTCGATGTTCAGCCGAATTATGAAACGACACTGAACATCCCAAACGCTACGCTCGAACTCGATGACGAAAAGCACGCGATTCGCATCTATCGATTGCAGCCGCCGCTTGCCCCGGGTGAATCCGTTGAGATGAACTTCGTCGTCGAGAGCAAAACTCGCGGCGTGGAAAATCAGGTGAGTAAAACGGAATTGGTACAAAACGGAACGTTCTTTAATAATGCGATCGCTCCGCACTTTGGATACGATCCGAATCGCAGAATTATGGACCCGAACACGCGAAAGAAATATAAGCTTGCCCCTGCAGACAGTGTTCCAACGCTAACGCGAGAGTGTGGCGCGGCTTGCCAGTTTCATTATGTTGGTCAAGATGCCGATTGGGTGGACGTGGAAACGGTGATCAGCACTTCTGACGATCAGATCGCAGTTGCTCCTGGGTCTCTGCGAGAAAAGTATACCAAGGACGGTCGCAACTACTTCAAATACAAACTCGATCACCCCTCGCTCAACTTCTACTCGTTTATTTCGGCTCGCTACGAAGTCGACCGGTCCAAGGCTGGGGACGTCGATGTCGAGGTCTACTACCACCCTGAGCACAAGTGGAATGTGCCACGTATGTCGCAAGCCATCACTTCGGCGCTCGATTATTGTGGACGAGAGTTCGGGCCGTATCGGCATAAACAGGCTCGCATCATCGAGTTCCCTCGCGTTGCTTCGTTTGCGCAGGCGTTCCCCGGTACGATGCCTTATTCGGAGAGCATAGGCTTCATCGCCAAGCTCGATCGTCCGGACGATATCGACATGGTATACTATGTCGTAGCACACGAAATGGCCCATCAATGGTGGGCGCACCAAGTGGTCGGGGCTCGGATGCAGGGTGCCACCTTGCTTTCGGAGACCCTCGCACAATATACTGCGTTGATGATCATGCGCAAGGAATATGGTCCAGACATGATGCACAAGTTCCTCAAGTATGAGATGGACGCTTATTTGCGATCGCGGGGAACGGAAAGACTCAAGGAACGCCCATTGCTGACCGTCGATCCCAACCAAGGTTACATTCACTATCGAAAGGGAAGCTTGGCTCTCTATTATCTTGCCGAGATGATAGGTGAAGCTCGCATCAACGCGGCTCTGAAGGATCTGATCGAGGCCTACGCGTATAAAGGGCCTCCCTACCCGACGTCCTATGCCTTGATGGATCGGCTCAAGGCTCAGACGCCAGCCGAATTGCAATACTTAATCAAAGATCTCTTCGAAGACATCACCATCTTTGCAAATCGAACGATCGATGCGAAAGCGACCAAGCAAGCCGATGGAAAGTACTTGGTGCAAATCGAGGTCGAATGTAGCAAGTTCAAAGCGGACGAAAAAGGGACTGAGACCGAATCCGAAATGAACGACTGGATTGAGATCGGAGCTTTTGCAAAACCTGAAAGCGGCAAACGATATGGCAAATTGCTTCATCGCGAACGGATTCAATTGACTTCCGGCCAACACAAATTGGAATTCTTGGTGGAAGAGGAGCCCTACCAAGCGGGCATCGACCCACGGAATCTCATGATCGATAGAATGCCAGACGACAATCTCAAGAAATTGACGATTGGAAACGCGAGCTAATCACGGCTTGCGTTGAGCTTGCCAACTCGACTACCTCATTCACACTCCCACTCTAGGTACCACAATGATACAACGATTTCATCAAACTCTTCACAGTACTCGCCGTCGATTCTTATCAACTTCGATCGCCGCTGCGGTTGCGCCGATGATTGTCCCTGCGCATGTGCTGGGGCGCACAGGAGCGGTCGCCCCGAGCAACAAATTGACACTGGGCGTGATTGGCATTGGTCCGCGATGCACTTATGACCTTTCGGCAATGCTCAAGTTCGAAGACGTGCAAACGGTAGCAATCGCCGATGTCCAAGCGAGCCGACGTGATGCAGGAAAGCAGTTGGTCGACAAGCACTATGCGAACGCAGACTGCGCCCTCTATCGCGACTTCCGCGAATTGCTTGATCGAAAAGATATTGATGCCGTTTTGATTGCCACAGGTGATCGTTGGCATGCCTCCGCTTCGATGATGGCTGCTCAAGCCGGCAAAGATGTCTACAGCGAAAAGCCCTGCGGATTGACCATTGAGCTGTGTCAACAACTTGCGGACACCATGAAGAAAACCGGAAGAGTCTTTCAGGCGGGAACGCAGCGGCGAAGTGTTCCGAATTTCGAACAAGCCGTTCGCCTAGTACATCAGGGTAAGATTGGAAAAATGCACACGATGGTTGCATCGGTCTACATGCCGACGCTTGATAACGCATGGCTTGCCGGTGAAGCGACGCCACCGCGCGAGGTGGTTGATTGGAACTTGTGGCTCGGGCCTGCTCCTTGGCGTCCTTACAACAGCAAGTATGTCTCCGGAGGGTGGCGTGGTTATTACGACTTCGACTCGGGTGCGAGATTGCTAGATTGGGGTGCGCATACGGTCGACTTATGCCAATGGGCCAATCAAGCCGATCAGACGACACCCATTACGTACGAGCCGTCCGAAACAGGGATCACCTGCATGTACGAAAACGGCGTCAAGTTAGTTCTTGATTTTTTGGCTACGCCGTTTGGTGATCGCGGACCGAACTGGATCACCAAACTTGGGACTTGTCCCGTCAAGTTTATAGGCGATGAAGGCTCTATCGAGACTGGCGACAGCGGAGGCACGGAAGTCTCCTCAGCCACTCTAAAACGCGAATTACAATCCGCGGCCTCGAAAGTGGTGGGGCTCGATGTGTCGGCTCACGCGCGAAATTTCTTTGACTGCATCAAGACGCGAAAGCCGCCAGTCGCCAATGCAGAGGTGATGCGTAATTCACATGTTGCATGTCACGCGGCTGCGATGTCATGGATGTTGAAACGCAAGTTGACGTTCGATCCAATCGCTCAAGCATTTGTTAAGGATGAGGAAGCGAACGGTCTTCGATCTAGACCAGCGCGACAGTGGGCTAATTGAGATGATAATCACATCGGCATGAGTCTTCGGTGAAACAAACTTACAGCCAAAGGGCGATAGCCCCGGTTCTCGACGAATGTCGAGCAATTGGAAAACCGGGGCTAGCGCCCAACGGCGAATTGGGTTGAAAAACAGTTGCGAATGTGCTTATAAGATGACGAACGCAAGCCGAGTTGCTATGATTGGATCCTCCCGCCATACTTCCTCCCGTTTACTGCCTGAGGCCCCGCCGTCAAGGGCGTCAGTCAAGGGCCCAGTGATCCGCTAACCAACCAAGGTCCCAATCCTTGAACCCAACCCCCACTCGCCCGCGACGCGATTTCCTCTTAGGCATGCTGGCCTTGGCCCTCGTGGGCTTTGCCTTGGCCCTGCCCACGGCGGTCGCGGTGGCGGCGGAGGAGCAGGACTCCGCGTCGTTGCAGGCGGAGTCAAAGAAGGTTTTCAAGGATCGCGTTACGCCCTTCATCAATAACTACTGCGCGGAATGTCACGGGCTTTACAAAATGGAGGGTGGCATCACCTTCGTCCCGGCGCTAAAGACTCCCGGCGTTCCCTCCTCGACCAAGCTATGGAATCAGGCAGTTGCCAATGTCAAGGCGCACGACATGCCGCCTGAGGATTCGAAAAAGCAGCCGACCGATGAGGAGCGGCAGATGTTCGTAGACTGGGTGGGGACGATCAAATTTCTCAGCCCTAAGGACCCAGGCGTGTTTGTGATCCGTCGGCTGACCAAAGTGGAATATGGCAACACGCTGCGTGATCTCTTTGGAGTGGCCCCGGCAGTCGCGGCGGAGTTGCCGGACGAAGTGTTCGGCGAGGGGTATCTCAATTCGATGTCGCCGCTCCAGTCGGAGAAATATCTCGCCATCGCCAATGAAGTGGTGGAGCGGATCTTGGCACCCAAAGATCAGCCCCCCACGGAGATGCAAAAACGGCTCTTCGGCGACGCGCCGGCGCCCGGCAGTGATCTCCGCTCGGCTGCGAAGACGGTCGCGAGCAAGCTGGCCCGGAACGCCTATCGTCGG
>JAIPFP010000225.1 GCA_021736575.1 Pirellula sp.
AGCCACGGGAACCTTCGATGGGTGAACTCAATTCAACTTCGTCCGCAAACAATAGTCCGCCCAACAACGCTTCGCCAACACTTGCGACACGCCGCTGTGTCGATTCGCTCACAAAGTCGGCTGCGCGTCCAAGCGCAATGTTCATCGACCGATCAAGGTACGTCGCTTGCCGAGCCTCATAGTTCGCACGTGTGATCAGATTGTGTACTCGCGTCTGATGCTCTAGCACCATTAGAGCCACAATGTCGCTGGTGTCTTGCAAATAGTCTGAAACATGAATTGCTTTCGGAAGCTGATCCCAATTCGCGCCTGCTTCCATGTCAACTTTCTGAGGGTCATCGCGATCGTCGGCGAAGATATTCCCAAGATGTCGCATGGTTCCATGCTGCCCCGTCACGTACCATCCGCCCCAGCGTTGTTCCAAGGGACTGCGATGGTCGGTAATGTACGTCGAAGAACCAGATCGCGGACGACCCGATCTGTCGGAATAGATGGATCGAACAAGAACGCCCGGAACACGTTCCGTTCGCGAGGTCGCATGACAGGAAAGACACTGACCTCGATCTCGAATGATCCGGAACGATTTCTCGTCACGCTCCAACGTGTAAAATACACTTCCAAGTTGCGGATCAATAGCGGCAAGTTCCAAGATCGGACTACCGACAACCATCCCAACGTAGATCGAATCATTGAAATAGATGGCTCGCGGTGTGCGAGGACTAATGTGTAGTATTTGCATGCTCGTCTTTGAGAATACCAAGCACTGGGAAGTCTCAGGGACATTCAACGCATGCAGCAACGACTTAAGATAATTTCCATTTGAATCAGGGACGAGCGATTCGTCGCCACTTTGAATGCGTTCCAACAATCGAGTGACTGGATCCCTCGAAGGGCTGTCTTGATACGAAATCGGTGGATGCTCAAAATCATCGTCGGCTTGCAATGTCGATGCAATCGAGCAAAGCCCTACGACGAAGCATATGCATTTCAAAGCGTTCGTTGAAAACAAGTAGTAAGGTTTCATTTTTTCAACTCTTCGTTAAGGATCTTGTACGCTGGAGTTTCTAGGTCGTCGTATTGACCGCTTCGAATGCATAGCAGGCAAGCCACCAATGCGGATCCACCTAACAACAAAGCAACTGGAAGTGCTACGTACAGTACGCTCATGTTATTGATCCTGGTTCCCGAATTGTTTTTGTTTTCGAAAGCTGCGTGTTGAGATTGCCATCGCGAGAACTGTCAGGCCACTCAGTGGCATCAAGATCGCAGCAACCAACGGATGTATCCAGCCAGTCATGGCCAGTGAGATCGCAATCGTATTGTAGAGCAACGAGGCTGCAAAACATCTGCGAATGCCCCGAACAACATTCTTCGATGCGTCGATCAATTCAACGACGCAAGAAAGTTGCTGATTCGCCAAAAAAATCGGAGCAGAACGCAACGCTTGATCACTCCCGCCTCGAATGGCGATTCCAACATCCGCCGAAGCCATCGCGGCAGCATCATTGACACCATCACCAACCATCACGCATGTGCCTCGATGGGCCTGTCGGCTGCTTCGTATTACTTCGAGCTTCCGCTCCGGAGTTTGGTTCCCCAACGCAGCTACCAATTCGATCCCAGCGCTCTGTAACTCGCCGTCCACACGATCCACAATCTCTTGCCGATCCCCAGACAAAATACCAAGTCTCCAGCCTCGGTCCGAAATAGCCCTAAGCGTTTCAATCGCGTCGTTCCGAAGTGAATCGCCAATTCCAAACATCCCAACAACAGTACCCTGTACAGCCAACCACACGACGGTTCGGCCATTCTCGAGATACTCCGACTGCAACCGCAACCATTCCCGCGAAAGAACGATGGAGTTCGCCGTCAACAATGCTTCATTTCCCAAGAAAACCTGGGAGCTGTCCACAAAGCCGACAATCCCTTGGCCATCGATATAAACGATGCCCGTTGCCTCGGGTAACTCTACGTTTCCGGAGTCGTTCAACTCAGCAATCGCAAATTCACGAATGGCCGTTGCGATAGGAGTCGAAAGTGATTTTTCGAGAGCGGCAGCGTACGCAAGCCCTAGATCGTCTCCGAGCCAATCCGAAACGGTCATCCGACCGTACGTAAGCGTCCCAGTTTTATCCAACCAAATGATACCGGGAGATGCAAGTCGCTCCAGGCAATTGCCATCGCGAATCCAAATTTGCTTTCTTGCTGCCCTTCCCAAGGCAACCGTCAACACCAACGGAGCCGCCAATGCCAATGCACAAGGGCAAGAAATGGTCAACAGCGCCATGGTATGCTGGGTCGCTATGGCAGGACCGGCAATCGTTGCCCAAACTCCCCAAGAGCCTGAAGCCAAAAGCAGGACGACCAAGACGAACCACTTACTCACACGATCTGCAGCCATGATCCAAGGGGTTCGATGGGTTGTCGCGTTTCGAACAACCTCCATTAGTCGACCTACCCGACTGGCTTCACCCACAGCAGTAACAGAAACAAACAAACGCGAGCTCAGATTGGTCGTACCTCCCACGACCGCATCCCCCGCCTTGACCGAAATGGGAGTGCTTTCTCCATTGAGCAACGACATGTCGATCGAGCTAATGATTGTCGAACCAGCCCGGGAATGAGTGGCGGATTCCGCAAGTACAATCCCGTCGGCTGGGATTGTTCCCCCGGGTTGAACAAGCACATGATCGCCCATTTGCAATCGATACGCTGGAACGATCTTGTTGCTACCATCCGCCTCGAGGCGAGTCGCTACCAACGAGTTCAATCGCAACAGTTGACTTACCCAAAGACTGGTCCGGTACTGTGCTCGAAATTGGATGTAACGCCCAATTCGCAACAATAGAATCAAGGAAGCCAACGAGTCAAAATAGACATGGCCGATTCCACTTGCGGCCCCAGCCACCGAGCCACCGATTCCAATCAACAACGAAAACGCAATAGGAACATCAATATGCGGCGTTCTCGTTCGAATCGACTGCCAAGCAGTCGCAATGAAAATACGTCCCGGCAATGCGACGGCCATTGCAGCCAGCACAGTTCCGACCAAACGCAAAAAGTTCGCGTGCGAGCCTGACATACCCGTTGATTCGCCCGCGTAAAGCGCTACGCCTATCCACATCGCATTCGCTGCAAAAAAAGCGGCCAATGCAATACCCGCCCAATGTTCGCGCTGCTGTTTGAGGAACAATTGCTCATCGTTATGATGCGCAATCCATGGGGATAAAACATAGCCGAGTTTTGCAAACTTACTCGACACATGCGAGGGATGCGTCAAGCTGGGATCGTAGATCAGTTCGACTGTGTGGTCGCTCATTCGTACAATCGCATTTTGTAGCCCTGGAATGGTCGGCTGCATCCGTTCAATGAGCCAGGAACATGCAGCGCAATGCAATCCATCGATCGACAACCGAACCGAGCATAACCCATCCGACATCGGATGAACCTCAACTCCAGCCGCAGAAAGGTCATCTAAGACGGACTCCTGCGCAGTTCCGCCCCCCCTTGGTGCGAGCTGAGTGTTCGATCGCATGGCGTAAAAATCTTCGAGCCCTAACTCATGGATCAGGGCATACGCACCCATGCAGCCATGACAACAGAACACATGCTCGCGCTGATCTGCGGTATGGGTTGGCAATCCACAATGCGAGCATGGTCGCATTGTTCGCTGTTTCGTTGATTTGGGCTCAAGGGTTTCGAGCATGAGAGATTTCCTCGTAGTCTCGAAGACCCATTGGCGATAACTGCTTCGCAGCGATAGAACCGCTTTCTTGCTCATTCTTGCCGATACAGCACGGCAACTCTGCCTGCAACGATTTTCGAATCAACTCGAAAGTCATCATCGAAGCGGTGGTCGACGACGTAACAGGTCTTGCCATCGAACTGAGGTCAATGTTGCTTCGGCCCATCAACGTGTAAGCACCAAAACCGATAATGCAGATCGCCGCAATGGGTTGACTTAAAGCCTTCCATCGCGGGCTCATGGATGTCCAACTCCAAGCAGCGACCGAAAGCAGGGGTAGTGTCCCCAACCAGAAAGCGAACATGATCGCAATGGTCATCGCGGATGTTGGCGCAGCGGCGGCTGCCAATACAAAAAAATACAACCATCCACACGGCAAAAGCGTACTGGTCAATCCCCACGAAAAAGCGGCGGTGGGGAGGTTCCATCCTGCATAGTGTTTGCGCATTGAGATGACTTGTTTTGTCCAAACTTGCGTCCAAGTAGAATGGCTAACCGCTTCGTTTTGCATGGTTACGCTGGCTACCAACCGCATGGTCCCCATTCCAATCATCAATATCCCAACACACCAACCGACGGCCTGTGCAACCGATGCGTTACCGATGAGTCGAGTGAGAGTCGAGTTAAGCAAAGCGACGCATCCACCCAGCGTTAGATAGGTCGTCAATCGCCCCACATGATACGACGCAAGCCGCGTTGCACGTTCGGTTCGGGTTGATTGGCGATTCGTCGGGCCCATTGCAAGCATTGCAAATGGACTGCACATTCCAACGCAGTGCATCGATCCCACGACGGATGAAAACAAAGTTGCTGCCAAAAGTTCGAAAACGATCATTCCAATACTCGATGGTCGCGTGGAGCGACCTCAGTTGGCTCATTCCATTCAATAGCCTGCTCGTACGAACAGCGTTGCCCATCTGGACTCGTTAATTCCAATTCAAAACTCCAGAGACCTGGCTTTGCAACATCCACTTTTGCCTGATACCGTCCAGGGTCAATTTCCGAAAAAGTCGCTGCCACTTGTTGAGCCACTCGAGTGTAATGAAACAATCGGACGGAGCCGATGCAACCCGAGACAGGCGCATTGTTCCTATCGGTTATGGCAATCTCAAGTGCATCCAAGCGGTTGCCAACGCGTTGAATCGCGATGTGCCATTGCTTGTTCTGCCAAGTATCTCTCAACGCCTGTCGCTCATCCCAAGCGACCGCTCGCTCTCCATAGCCAGGTATGGAGCGAAACGAGGGATCCCCAGCAGCCATCGTGATCGCAATGGCCGCAATCGCCAAGTCAATTGCGAAGAAACCGAGGATCATTAAGATCCAGAAAGTTCTTGAGTTCCGTTCCGTTCTTTTGGTGTTTCGTTCCAATTGCATTTGGTTTTCCATCAGCGCGGCCCCAGCAATCGAATGGGTATGTCGCGTGTTTGCCCGCTCGTATCGGCAATCTCCAAGTGCGTATCTTTAAAACCATCTCCAGACGTTGTTTGTATCGGAAACTGAACGTCCAAAGGAGCCAATGTGGATTCACCGGGCGCTAGTCGAATCAGCCCCTCGTTGCTCCAGCGTGCGACAGCTTCGGTATTCGTACTTCGAATTGAGTACTCCTGTTCCGATCGGCTTCGATTCACGAGCCGTATGCGAAAATTATTTTGCACTTGTTGATCACGAGCAACCGAGAACGGCGCACCAGGCATTCTTAGTATCCTCGCGTCAAACGCAAACTTACTGGAGAGAATCACTAAAAACAGAATAGCTGCTACCGAGATGATTATCGGATAGATGACAGTTCTGGCTCGAATCAAACGTGTCGGTAGACCTGCGAGGCCATCTTGACTTGTATAGCGGATCAGCCCTGCCGGCTTGCCGATCTTGCCCATGATATCGTCGCACGCATCGACGCATTGGGCACAATGAATGCACTCGAGTTGGAGTCCATCGCGGATGTCAATTCCGGTCGGACAAACAGCCGTGCAGCGACCGCATTCGATACAGTCACCTTTCGGTTCCAAACCGATGTGATCAAGCGTGTAGGGTGTTGAGACCGTATCGGCTTGCGAATCGATTCGCTTGCCCCGTTTGCGAGGTTCGCCACGCTTTGAATCGTAGGCCACAATGAACGATTTGCGGTCGAGCATGACCGATTGAAATCGCCCATAAGGGCAAGCGATCATGCAAAACTGCTCACGGAAATAGAGGAAGTTGAAAAGGAGTCCAATCGTCGCCCCGCCCATAACCAAGAAGGCCACCGGATGCTGCGTCGGGGACAGTCTCATCCAAGCGGCAAGCCGATCGGTGCCGACAAAGTAGCTCAGAAAAGTATGCGCAAGAAACAAACAGCAAATCAAATAAACAAAGAATTTGGCGACCATCCATAGGCCACTCGGGGCACTCCGAGACTTGCCACCTCGGCCGATTGTATTGTTGAAGAACCGATCAATGGGTCGAAACAGGAATTCTAAATACACCGTTTGTGGGCAACCCCATCCACACCAAACTCTGCCAGCCAGAGCCGTCACCAACATGATTGAGAAAAACGCCATCAACATCAAACATGCCAATAGCGGTGTGTCCGTTGGATAAAACGTATGCCCAAAGAACGTGAACTCACGCTTGGCTATATCCATCAGAACATACGGTTTACCTGCGATTCTCAAGTGGGGCAATATTACGAAAAATGCAATCAGACCGTATGCCAAAGCGCGTCTTCGATGCCAGTAGTATCCTTGAGAAAGAGATGGGCATATCCAATTACGGCTGCCATCTCGCCTGAGCGTTGGCAGGACTTGTTCCTCAGCAGCCAGCACGGAGCTGTGTTCATGGTCATCTGCCCCGCTGCCACACCCACCATTTCCTGTGCAACCCGCGCAAGCATTTTTGCAAGGCGGCTTGGGCGTCTCATGATTTTTAGGGATAATGGGCAATGCAGGAGCCATGTCAGGTTTACTCTTTACTCGCTCGGCCACGCAGGAATGGGGCTACCGTCAGGGGCTTTTGGGTTAGCGGGCTTGGAGTTTCGCAAGCTTGCAACATAGACTGAGACCAGGATGATGTCATTCTTGTGAGAAAAACGGGTTGCCCAGGCGGGCATCGCACCGCCCGCCACTCCTTCGTTGATGACTTTGATGATGTCAGGCAACTGTTTAATGTGTTTGAAACTCTCATCGCATAGATTGGGTCCAACGTTTCCGCCACCATCCGCAGCGTGGCATGAGACGCAATTGGCTTTGAAAATCGACTGGCCAACGCCGACCCATTTAGGTTCCTTCAGGAACTTGGTCATCGTTTCTTGATCACCCGCCAAATCACCGATTTCAGCATATTGTTTCTTCGTGTTTTCGCTGGCGCTCGTTTGGTACTGTTCGTCGACAGATCGACCAGCAGCGCCAGAATGGAAGTACATCATGTAAAATGGTGTAAAGAGAATCGAGATCCAAAAGCACCATTTCCACCAACCTGGCAGCGGATTGTCGTATTCTTGGATGCCGTCGTAATTATGTAAAACTGGCACCTCATTGGGTTGGAACTCCTTACTCATTCTCCAGCTTCTTTCTGTGCGGATTGCCTGACATTGTCCGTTGTGGCTGATTGGGTGACTCGAACCGTTTGAACGGCGGGAATTAGATCGTCGATGGGAATACTCCCGAAGCGACTTGAGGCTTCGCTCGTCAGCCGCCATGTTTGCCAACAAATTGCGAAAAAGCAAAGGCCAAAAATGACCAAGGCAATCTCTTCAAAGTTGGAATAGTCCAGTTTGCAAATAACGTCTTTTAACATGGGTTTTTTCTCTTTTAGCCTCAATCTGGGCGTGGAGTTTAGCCTCAATCTGGGCTTGGAGCATAAGTCACTGCTACGGGGTTTGGCTGTGCGACAGGCGGTTCAGGTTCTGCGGTCTTGGGGGGAGGTGTTTCAACGCGAAATAAATCCTTGCCCAAGCGTTGCAGGTACGCTATCAGCGCGATTGCAGTTGAGTCCTTTATCAAATGTCCACGAAACGCCACGGGGCCACCTTGTGCGATGATTTCTGAGGCGATTGCAGCCGCTTGTAGTTGAGCCATCGATTCGGCTTGCGTCAGTTCTTGGTCGTACGGTGCGCCCAGAAAATGAGCGGCTTCGACACGCTTTTGAATCTCACCAAAGTTCAGTTTTTCTTCCAGCAAATGAACGTAGCTCGGCATTACCGAACCGGTTGAGAACTTGCTAGGGTTCTCAAAGTGTGTCCAGTGCCAAGAACTGCTATTCTTGCCCCCTTCCCGGGCCAAATCGGGCCCAATGCGACGCGATCCCCATTGGAACGGGTGGTCATATATCGACTCACCGGCCTTGCTGTATTCACCGAATCGCTGAGTCTCTGCGATCATCGGACGAATCATCTGCGAATGACAGTTGTAGCATCCTTCACTGACATAGATGTCTCGCCCGGCCAATTCAAGCGGCGTGTACGGCTTGACACTTGCTATCGTTGGGATATTGCTTCGAATCAGGAACGTCGGAATGATCTCGAACAAGCTTGCGATGATCACAGCCAGCGTTGTTAGCAACGTAAAACGAATCGGAAGTCGTTCCCAGCGTCGGTGCCAATCCATGGCCGAAAATTGCGATAGTGTCGCAGCGGCATCCAAAACAGGCATTCCTTCCAGCTTGCTCGGTGGGATCGCCACATCGCGGTAATTTTGGGAAAGCCTAGGAGCGGAATAGACGGGTACCTCGTAACGACTGGGACGGTTGAGCCAGGTCATGGTCGCATTCAAGCAAAGCATGACGATTCCAATAATGTAGAGCGCCCCTCCCAAAATTCTCGCCCACCAAAATGGAACAATCGATTGCACCGTGTCGATAAAGTCGGGATACTGCAAACGACCGAGTTCGTCCATCGCGCGCCACATCAATCCTTGGGTAATACCAGCAGCGTAGATCGGGACAATGTAAAGGAGGATTCCAATGGTTCCGATCCAAAAATGCCAATCCGCCATCGATTTGCTCCAAAGTTTGGTCTGATACAATCGAGGCAACAGCCAATACGCCATTCCAAATATCATGAATCCGTTCCAACCTAATGCACCTGAATGGACGTGCGCGATCGTCCAATCCGTATAATGCGACAAAGCATTCACGCTTTTGATCGATAACAATGGTCCTTCGAAAGTCGCCATCCCGTAAAAAGTAATGCCGACCACAAAAAACTTGAGCACCGGATCCGACGTCACTTTGCTCCAAGCACCCCGCAAAGTTAGCAAGCCATTGATCATCCCACCCCATGATGGCATCCATAACATCAGGCTGAAAAGCATGCCAAACGTACTCGCCCACTCGGGAAGCGCCGTGTAATGCAAGTGGTGTGGCCCAGCCCAAATGTAAATGAAAACCAACGACCAAAAGTGAATGATGCTGAGCTTGTAGCTGAAAACCGGACGCTCTGCAGCCTTGGGAAGAAAGTAATACATGAGCCCAAGAAAGGGAGTCGTTAGAAAGAATGCCACAGCATTGTGACCGTACCACCACTGCATCAGAGCATCTTGAACGCCCGCATAGATGGAATAGCTTTTGAACCAGCCAACGGGAACGACGAGATTGTTGAAAACATGCAAGACGGTCACCGTAACAATGGTTGCGATGTAGAACCATAACGCGACATACATATGACGCTCGCGCCGGTGCCAAAGCGTCATCAAGAAATTTCCGCCAAAGAACACAAGCCAAACCACTGCAATCGCCAAATCGATCGGCCATTCTAGCTCTGCATACTCTTTGCTTTGAGTGATGCCGAGCGGCAAGGTGATGGCCGCCGCTACAATGATGGCTTGCCAACCCCAAAAATGAAGCCGTCCCAACAGATCGCTCCACATGCGGCATTTGCATAAGCGTTGCGTACTGTAGTAGATCGCCGCGAAAATGGCGTTGCCAGCAAATGCAAAGATGGCGGCGTTCGTATGGAGAGGTCGCAGGCGACCAAAGCTGATTATCGAACTGATGCGGATATCCAAAAAGGAAACTATCGAAGGCATAACGAGCAAAAGGGCAACCAGCAAACCAACAACTGTGGCAACGAGTCCCCAAACGATGGTCGCCGTCAGAAACATCCGAACGATTCCGTCGTCGTAACTAAAAGTCTCCATCGTCGTAGGATGGTCGGGCAGTGTCGTCCTTCTTAACTGGCTATCTCCGTGTTGGCCCTCGTTGACCGAACTGGCACTGGATACATCACTCATCTTGGTGCTGTCTAATTGTAGTAAGAGTTGACTGGAAATCGTTGCAAGCCCAGCGTCATGTTGGTTTACCTCGTATGTCCTTAAGCAATAGACATGCCAACCACAATTATGCTGCTGTGTTTTGGTCGACCCAGAATTGAGACGGTTGCCAACGTCGCGAACTGCCTGACAGGTCGGCAAATCCAAAAACAGAACTAAATTGTCGCATGCATCGAAATCGGCGTCCAGGGAATATCTGCACGGTGTGCGGCATGTGCTAAATTAAAAATTATGTGTCATAATGACACACTTTGCGGTTCAAGTGAAACGAGTCCGAGCTATCATTGGGATCGCGACGACTCATTTTGCGAAGGTGCCTTGTGATTTGAAGGTGGATTTTCAGCCTGTGTTTGCGCTTTGAGCGGTTCGGCATCAGGTTTGCAGAAGGGCAATCGAGTCCCCTCTGCTTTTGATTTTAGGGTACGGACGGCCCCAAGCCTTTACGCTAAGAAGTTTCCAGATATGGTCGCCACACAATCCGTCGAGCCAATAGACTTGCTCATTGTCGATGACGAGCCAGACTTTCTCGAGCCTGCATGTCGTTTTTTTCAACGACAGGGATATCGCGTCGTCGCTGCCGCTAATGCAGAACAAGCTTTAGCCGTTCAAGCTAAGCAGCATTTTCATCTTGCCGTCATCGACCAAAACATGCCTGGTATGAATGGGCTGGATTTGCTGGTCCGACTGCGCGAGGAAGACGAGGACATCAAAGTCATCATGTTGACCGGTGGTGGCAACATTTTGTCGGCCGTTGAAGCGATGAAGCGAGGCGCAATCGACTACCTTCCAAA
>JAIPFP010000226.1 GCA_021736575.1 Pirellula sp.
GCTATTGCAATTGGGGCTTAGTTGAGCGACGCTCCGCGGCGCAGGAATCACGTAGGAGAGGCTGCCAGCCTGTTCCTTTGTTGACAGGCTAGCAGCCTGTCCTACGTTACTTCGTTGAACACGGGCTGGTCGTTGTCGCCGTCGCCGTCGTTGTCGCCGTCATTGTCGCCGTTATTGTCTCCACCGAGATCGCCGATGTTGGATTCTCCGTCAGGTTGAATCCTCCATTGTTGTAAGCGTCGAATCAGGCGAGCTCGCGAAATATTGAGAAGTTTCGCAGCCGACGTCTTGTTCTGCGGGAATCGTTCAATCGCCCTGAGTATCATCGTTTTCTCGACATCCTCCAGGATTGCGTCTAGGTCCACCGAATCATCGATCCTGTTGTTTTCAAAATGAGAAGCACAGGTGCGAATATTGACAGGTAAATGGCGTGGCGCGAGCGATTCGCCATCGCTGGAGTTGCTCAGCGCGATCGACAGTCCGCTTGCGAACTCTTCGATATCATCAGGCCAAGGATAGGCGATCATCGCATCGACAAACTCGGTCGTAAATTCACGAACGCTGCGCCCATTTCGTTGTTGCGTTTCGAACCATGCATTGATAAGTGTACGAAAATCTTCGATACGGTCGGTCAAGCGAGGTAACTCGATTCGAATCGTGCTTGACCGAAGAACGATTTCCTTCCAATCCGCGTTCTGAGCCCTTTGGGCTGAAATCTCATCGGGGTCGCAAGTGGCAATGCAGCGGATTCGGGAATTCTTTTTTAGGTAACTGGATACCATGTTGAGACATCCATCCGGAAGCAGTTCAAGACCATCCAATAAGATCGCTGGGTGCTTCGTCTCATCCTTGATCGATTCATCCATGAGCTCAAACATGCTTTGAAGCAATTCCGCATCCATGAGTCCGCACTCGATTCGAAACAGTGCGGAGTTGCCATCGAGCTGCTCTGCGTGGAACGCATTGCTTCGATGTGCGTGAATCGCCTGTGCCAGCCAAGTCTTGCCGGAACCTTTGGGGCCAGTAATGGTTATCGGGTAGGAGTTCGCGATAGCCAATTGTGTTTGTTCCAACGCACGACGAGTGAGAGCCGATTTGCCTTGTAGAAACCACAGCTCATTCAAGTGAGCGTAACGAGCTCGCGATTCCATGAGCACTTGCTGAACCATCGCAGCGTGTTCGTCGAAACGGTCCAAACTGTCGGAACGATTCATATCACATAAAATACACAGAGTGCAACCTGCGCCTGTGTTCTCTAACGGAATCAGGCACCGAACTCTTTCGCACGCGATATTCTTGAGCGTCGGTTCGAACGGAATCGCTACTGACGCATCTTGAAATGGATTGGCTAGTGGAACGATCTTCACGTGCCTGCGTGACCAAGTGATGGGGAGGGACAAAAAGGCTTTCAAGCCTGAGTCCAATTCAGCGTCCTTTGGGATCGGTGAGGAACAGGCAAGTCCCAGCAAACTCTCGGGCGATCGACCCAAGAATACTCCCATGGTGTCGTTGGCAAAGACTAACGTATCGTCTTCAGAAAGCACGTACATGGGGTAGGAAGAACCACCCAGCAAACGTGCGATTTGCCTTTTGGCGATGGAACGATTTGGTTCGTCCGTTCGATTGACTTCGTCCATCTTAGGGTGATCTTCGGTTCGACAAAGAATTCGTTAAAAGCAAATTTCCATCTTAATCCCAGTCAACGAAAAAACACTGCGAGGTCCGTAAACCATCGCAGTGTTGCGGGAATTGTCGCTTTGTAGGAATTGTCTTGTCTTTTCAACAGCCGTGACCAGAGCGCGACTAGAATACGTCCGTCAAAAATTGATGTCCCCAGTGGTATCGTTGATTGGTAGGGTAGTAGTTATACCACTTGCGATTGTAGACTGGGATCTGCATTTCTGCAGGGTAGCGATAGTAGAGACTATCGCTGCTCTTGAAATACTCGTTACCGTAGAAATTCTGCGGATAGTAAACGTATGGGTAGTGGTTGAATCGCTGATAGTCGCGATTGCTAGCAGCTCCCCCCCATGCTTGGCCGTAAGCTTGCGGCTGTTGGGCTTGTGTTTCGTTTGAAGATGCTAGACCAGCGACAATTGCTAGTGCAGCGACCAATAAGGCCTTGCGGACCATGACTGAACCCCCCGGTTTAATACGAAATGTCTTCGCAATTGCGATCGACGTTAGGATCGGCATTCGCACACATCGGAATTGAGCTTTTTATCACTACAACCTGGACATGCAAAAAATGTGGATCTGTAACGGAAGACTCGAGCTCGAATTGCTGCGATGCCATCGCGTACGCCTTACGACTCTTCCATCGCCTCGCGAATGGCCCCGACCACGCCGGATCGTGAGTATTGCGACGACACGATTCGGTCGATCTCAAGCCCCAGAAACTGGCCGAGTTTGCACGCGAGGTCGACGTCTCGGACGCCCGCGAATTGGTTTACGAGTTTTTCTCGATAGAAGATCGTGGCATCGTCGGAATCGAAGCCGCTTTCGTACGCGTCCCGCAATTGCTTGATCCAGGCTTCTGGAACAAGCCTCTGGCGGCAGTATTCGATGGACCAAATATCATCGCCAGTGCATTCCGACAACAGCATCAAAGCGTGGCTACGATTCATGTTTTCCGAACCGAAAGTGAGCACCGTTGGGGGACAGCCCGCCGGTTCTAGAACAAGCCTGGGATGAGTCTAGATCGGACCTTTTGCATGTAGCTTCTATAGTCAGGATCTTGGCCGAGGAGACTCTCTTCGGCAAGGATTCGAGGGATCTTGATCGTGTACAAGATTGCGAAAACACAAAGATTCCAAGCGGTTGGATTCAGCAAGAAAAAGCCACTGTGAAGCATAACATATCCCATGTAGATGGGGTGTCTTACCAAGCGATATGGGCCCGAAATGCAAATGCCGCGATTGGCTGCAACCAATCCGAAACGGCGTCCAAGTGTCAACTTTGAATACAACTGAGTTGAGAGCCCTAAAATCATCAACAAGGCCGCAATCGCGTCCCATGCGTGTGGTTGACCGGCGAATGGACGAGCCAGCAACGACATGCATGTTGCCGAGAAGGCGAGCGCCCAGTCCATCGGACGCAAAGACAAATTCTTAGCACCCCGTCGAAACAAGACCAAAACGACCATCATCGTTTCCGTAATCAACAGCATGATGTCGCCAATCACAACCGCCTGACCCGCCTGCAAGGAGGTGATCACCGACGTGACCAAGGCGTTTAGGAAACTCGTGAAGAGAATCACGATCGCAAGACGCTCTACGGCGTCCAAAATGCCAACCCGTAAAGTGGGCTCAGTCCACCACGAACCCCAAGCGTTGGAGCAAGCGAAACGAGGTTCAGAGTCTGACGGTTGTAGCGGCTGTATCATTCTCGCTGATCCAGTGTGGAAACAAATTGAGAAATTGAATTCAAGTTCTAGGCACCGGAAAAATACATCGCGAAGTGAGAAGGCTTGAGGAATACACGACATTTATCGCATTGAAATGACGGGAATCGCTCAAGCTTATGGATTTTGCGGGTCGTGCCGAAGGTTTTAGAAATGTTTTTGCCTTTTACAATTGAAAACCGCCGTTACACTATGTGGCTCAGTAATTGGCAGTTTCATCTCAATACTTCATTCTCGAAAAACCTTCGAGGGAGGTCGGTTCGGTGGCTTCGGGCAAATATCTATTTACAAGCGAATCAGTATCCATGGGTCACCCAGACAAACTGGCTGACCAGATTTCCGACAGTGTGTTGGACGCTTTGCTGGCACAAGATCCCATGAGCCGCGTGGCTTGTGAAACCGTGGTGACGACAGGACTCGCGTTGATTGTTGGGGAGATCACGACCAAAGCAGTCGTGAATTACTCGGACATCGTCCGACAAGCCATTCTCGATGTCGGATACGACGACGACGAAGCCGGCATTTCGGGCCGAACCTGCAATGTGATGGTTGCGTTGGATCGACAGAGCCCTGACATTGCGATGGGTGTCGACAGTTCCACGGACAGCAAAGACACCGGTGCCGGTGACCAAGGTTTGATGTTTGGATACGCGTGCAACGACACGCCAGAGATGATGCCACTACCCATCGCGTTGGCTCACCGCATCACCAATCGATTGACGGAAGCCCGCTTCAATAAGGAAGTGGACTGGTTACGACCTGACTCCAAGAGCCAAGTCTCTGTCGCATACGATGACTATACGCCGATCGGCATCAACAACGTTGTCGTGTCAACGCAGCATGCTCCACACGTGACTCAAAAGGAAATCCGAGAGTTCGTCATCGAAAAGATCGTGAAGCCTTGCTTGCCGGCCAGCATGATCAAGGACGACATCACCTACCACATCAACCCAACCGGAAACTTTGTAGTCGGTGGCCCGCACGGCGATAGCGGTCTGACAGGCCGAAAGATCATTGTCGATACCTACGGTGGATGGGGGCGACATGGCGGTGGCGCATTTAGCGGCAAGGATCCGACCAAGGTGGACCGAAGCGCCGCCTATATGGCTCGCCACGTCGCAAAGAACATCGTTGCAGCCGGTTTGGCGGATCGATGCGAAATCCAACTCGCCTACGCGATCGGTGTGAGCAAGCCGGTTAGTGTTCGCGTTGATACACAAGGCTCCGGCAAAGTCAGCGACGAAAAGATTTGCGAAGTCGTGCAGAAATTTTATGACCTGACTCCGCGTGGAATCATCGAGTACTTAAAGCTACGACGCCCCATCTACCGCAAAACCGCAGCTGGCGGTCACTTCGGTCGAAACGATCCCGAGTTCACATGGGAAGATACCTCCAACGCAGCTAAACTCGCAGCGGCAGTTCGCGCAGCCTAGTTGGGTTGACCAAGATCGCGCGCGGAGACAGCAATTCCGTGGGTTCCAAGCAAGAGCCCAGGAACCAGTCGGTGGGTAGGCGATAAGTGTCGGCAAAATTACTATTGGTTTGTACCTCGGTGGACCATGGAATGGACCACCGAGGTTTTTGTTTTTCAAAAATATGCTCCCCAAGGCTAAAGTTAAGTCCACGGTCATCGCCGTCGCCAAGATCGTCATTCTCGCGGCCATTGTCCTTTGGATTATTGCGACATTTCCAAAAAAAGACTGGGAAGCGTTGGTCGCACGAGAGAAAAACTGGTGGCTTCTTGGGCAGGCTTTCGTCGTCATTCTTGTCGCCCATCTGATTACGTATTGGCGATGGCAACGTCTCGTTCAGGCTTTAGACGTCCCTTTCCGATTGACGGAGGCAATACGATTGGGGTTTCTCGGTACTTTGCTTAATCTCGTGAGCATCGGTTCCGTCGGCGGAGATGTTTTCAAAGCAATCGAGGCGGCAAGGAACACGGAGACGAAACGGGCCGAAGTTGTCGCTTCGGTGTTGGTTGATCGAGCCATCGGCTTGCTGGGGCTGGTTCTAGTCGCTGGCTTTAGCCTTTCGATGGCAACGGCACTCTCGCCAAGAATGAAGTGGATTTGGATTAGCGCGTTGGTGCTCAGCGCCGTAGGTGTATCCGGTCTTGTGCTAATCGTTGTGGTTGGACACCGAGTACCAATCAAGTGGCTGACCAAAATTCCGATCGCTGGCCATATTTTTCATCGCGTCGCACATGCCTGCATGATCTTTCAGGGCAGACCGCGACTGGTTGGCGAACTCATTGGTTCAAGCATCTTGGTGCATTGTTGCTTGACGTTTGGGTGTGTGTTGATATCCAACGCGCTTTATGCCGAAAGCCCGACAGTGGGTCAACACTTCATGACGATCCCACCTGCGATGGCGGCAGCCACATTGCCCTTAACCCCTGGCGGCGTGGGGGTACAAGAAGTAGCCATCCAGAGCCTGTTCCAAGAATTGCCTGACCTACCGAAGAACTACTCCGGATTGATTATGGCAAGCGTATTTCGGGCACTGCTGGTGTGCGTTGCCTTGATCGGTGCTTTCTACTATTTCACGGGTTTCGGCAGAAAAAGCCTACCCTGAATTGGACCAAAAACCGCTGCCTCCGGCTCGCTTTCGATCGGACGCGTTAGTCGGACAGCTCGGTATTTGCGCCACAAGCGTCTCTCCTAAGCATATCCGCAACTGTTTTTCATACCAATTAGCCGTTGGGTTAGCCGTTGGGCGATAGCCCCGGTTTTCAAAATGATCGACATTCTTCGAGAACTGGGGCTATCGCCCAATGGCTATCAGTTTGTTTCGCCGCCACAAATTTCGCTGTGCCAGTTCAAAAGGGAGAGGGTATGGTGTATCGTTGGGAAACCGGTCAGCGTGTAATATTTCACTTGCTTTTCATTTCTCCAGAAGGACTTCACAGATGCCATCCTCGCATCCAACATTGCGTCGCACGTTTCTTCAAGGTGTCGCTACCGCAGGGGCTGCAAGCGTCCTGCTCCCATCTGCCCGCCGTGCTCTCGGATATGCGTCGCCGATTGATCGTCCCGTCTTTGCAACGATTGGACTGCGAAATCAAGGCTGGACAATTACAAGCAAGTCGTTTGGCTTCGCCGATTTTGCGGCGCTCGCCGATGTCGATTCAACGGTTCTGGGGGTTAACATAGCCAAGGTGGAAAAGGGCCAGGGCAAGAAACCGGACGCGTATAGCGACTATCGCAAGATTCTCGATCGCAAAGATATCGATGCGGTCATGATCGCTACGCCGGACCATTGGCACACGAAGATATCGGTTGAGGCGATGAAAGCCGGCAAGGATGTCTATTGCGAAAAGCCGCTCACGTTGACGATCGATGAAGGCAAGCTCATCGAGAAGGTTGTCAAAGAAACCGGCCGCGTATTCCAGGTTGGCACGATGCAGCGAACCGAGATTGACCAACGCTTCCTTTTGGCGATCGCGCTCATCCGAAATGGCCGGATCGGGACCGTTAAAAAAGTGACTTGTGGCATCGACAGCATGGAGTCCTCCCCTGTCATTCCGGAGGTCGACGTACCGCAAGGGCTGGATTGGGACTTCTGGCTCGGCCCCGCTGCCAAAGTTCCTTACCTGGCTCTACCGGAACTACGAAAAGGTTACGGCGGCGGTGTACCGCTCTTCAGCAATTGCCACTACTCGTTCCGAAATTGGCACGAGTACTCTGGTGGAAAACTCACCGACTGGGGCGCGCATCACGTGGACATCGCCTGTTGGGCGCTCGGTGCCACGGACACCGGCCCAAGTAAAATCACGCCTGTCGACTACAAGTTGCCGGTCGAATACAAAGACGGGAACCCGGTGCCAAGCAACCAATACAATGCGGCGACTAACTTCACTATCCGCGCTGCCATGCCCAACGACGTTGAGTTGATTATCACCAGCGAAGGGGACAACGGCATACTGTTCGAGGGTACTAAAGGTCGGTTCTTCGTCAACCGAGGCAAGATCACTGGCAAACCGGTTGAAGAGTTGAAGGAAAGCCCGCTTCCGGACGGGGCGATCGAAGAAGTCTACGGTGGCAAGGTCAGCGCGAACCACACCGCCAACTTCATCGAAGGCATCAAGTCGCGTAAGCAACCTATCTCCGACGTCTGGTCGCACAACCGCATGCTTGAGATCTGTCACCTTTCCAACATCGCAATGCGTTTGGGACGCGAACTCAAGTGGGATCCGATCAAGCGTGAGATCATCGGTGATGCTCAGGCGAACTCGTTCCTCAAGCGAGAAAACCGCAAGGGTTTTGAAATCAATATGTAGTTCGATAGAATGCCTCTGGGTTTATCCCAGAGGATCGTTACCTTCTCGCTAGCGGAAGGGTCAGCATCCGCTAGCTGGTCAGCCATCGGCTCCAAGACAACTCCAAGACAACCCAAGACAACATAGTTGGGCAACAACTTGGCTCGTTCTAAAGTTGTGGCTTGGGCGGTTTCACAGGTGCAACGTAGGGCTTGGCTCCTTCCAGCTGAAGTTCCCGTTTCCAAATCTTGTCTACGTTGGCAACGTAAAGTGTCTTGTTGTCTTTGCCACCGAACCTCGCATAACATGGGCGTTTGGATCCGTACGGCAACGACATCAACAAATGAACTCGACCGGGCTGGTCGCAGATTTGCACTCCCGCCTCGGTCGCGGAAATCAACCAGCCGTCCTTGCTAACGCACATGCCATCCAGATGGCCCGAAGGCTCATTGATGGGGACCTCCATGTGAAAGTACGGTTGCTTATTCTCAAGCGATCCGTCATCGGCGATGGTAAAGGCATAAACAAATCTCCCCGGAAAGTGGGCAACGAACAGTTGCGTTTGATCCGCACTGAGCGTGATCCCATTGCAATCGCGAAATGAATCGACTTCACGTCTTTGGCGGGTTTTCCCATCGAGCATCCAGATCTTTCCAGCGGCGGGATCGGTATAGTAGATCGAGCCATCGTGGCGCACAACAAGATCGTTGCTATTGGTTCCCTCTGCGACCACCTCCATCTTCATCGTCTTCAAATCCCAAGCGCGAATCTGTTTGGCCTTACTACAAGCTCCGTACAGCTTTCCATCCGGTCCCAAAGCAATTCCATTGGCCTCTCCTGTGTCCTCCACCAGCAACGTCTGCTTGCCATCGGGCGTGATCTTGACTAATTTCGAAGCGGGTACGTCCGTGAAATACAGAGTTCCGTCGTCGGTGATTGCCATGCCTTCGGCCCACTGGTGTCCGGAAGTGACCAGTTCCCAGCCAGAACCCTCCACGAGGAATTTATTGGCTTCACTTTTTGACTTTTCAGGATGAGTTTTGACCGGCAGCTTGCCGTGATCTTTCCATAGCCAACGCATTGCGTCGGGGAAGATGGCAGCCCCGTGTTTGCCGTTGTGGCCGCCGTTACCCCAAGCGTGTTCGACTTCATAACCGCAGAACTCGAGCGAACGCAGCAACGCTTGATTTGCCATCCACCAATCCCCTCCGTAAATGTTGTTGTCGTTGGCTCCGTCTTGCAGATAGATCCTTAGCGGTTTGGGTTCTGCTTTTCTGACGAGAGTCGACAACTCGTGTCCGCCACGCAGTCCGACGTACGTTCCGACCGTAGTAAACACGCGACGGAAAACGTCGGGACGATGCCAAGCCACTGTGAATGCGCAAATTCCTCCGGAACTGGAGCCGCATAGTCCTCTGTCATTAGGATCGTTGCTGATCTTGAGCTTGTGCTCGGACTCGATCATCGGAATGAATTCCTCGATCAAAAAACGAGAGTATCGATCGTCGACGCTATCGTACTCATAGGATCGATTGAACCGAGCCTGACTATTTTCGTTCTTGGCTGGGACAACGCCTGGGTTGATAAACAAGCCAATGGTGACAGGCATCTCGCCGCTATGAATGAGATTATCGAACACGTTTGGAACGTTGGTGCCTCCGTTTCTTTTCGCATAGCCACCACCGTCCTGAAAAACCATCAATGCAGCAGGTTTTGATCCGTCGTATTGTTTCGGGACGTAGATCCAGTAGTCTCGAACAGTTCCCGGAAATAGTTTCGAGCCTTTTGAAGTTCCTTGTGTAACCATTCCTTCAGGTACTCCAGGCTTCTGCAATGAGTCGGGGTGAATCGGGTAATCCTCAACAACAGCCGGAAGCTGAGCGGATACGGTATCTGCGCAAACGGCCGTTACAATGAGATAGAAAACACATAGAAATCGAACCATTTTGGGAGGACTTTCGCTGGGGGATGGTGGCAGGAAGTAAGACTTTTCGATTGTAGCCCGTTTCGCAACCAGAGTGTTCCGGCCCGTACCAGTATTGGTTGGGACAAGTAGCAATTACACTGTTGAGATACTTGAATACCGGTTGGGTCAAAATTGACAGTCAAGACAATCTTCGCTCGAAAATTAAATGAATCCTATTCAGCATTGGGGCTAACAGTGGGGCAAACAGTGGGGCAAACAGGGTGAAATCAACTGTCATCGAAAGCACTTCGTACCGCCAACCGCAATCGGTGCGGTTATTCTTCGGGTTGGCTTTGTTTGCTTGGTTCGTGGCGCTCTGTATTATTCCAGACCCGAGACCCCTTGGGGCACCCGAATGGTCTGTCCGGGCCGTGCGTGGCCTGGGAGGCCTGGCGGAACCCATGGCTCGTGCCCTTGCCACACTCATTTTACGCGCAGCCGGATTTGGCGTGCTCGGCATTCTGATTTCATTGGTCCTCTCATCGGCGCGGATAGTGTGGGCGGCACCGATTGTCGTCCTGTTTGCTCCGTTTCTGGCCGTGGTCAGCCAATGGATTAACCACGGCCACTTCCCGATTGCAATGCAAATTCAATTGGCGGTCGTAAGCGTTGTGATCGGAACTCTCGTGGGTTATTCGATCCAACGCAGTCTCATCGCAATCGTGGCGCTGATCGTGTTCGCTGGTGGACTCTTTGTCTGGGGAACGTCGACAGGTATTTCGGACGATCTCGATGACGCGGCTCGTATCACTGGCCAACATCTGCTTGCGAAAGCGAATGAGATCCCCAACGGAGATGACGGATTTACGGCGATCCTCCAGGCAGCTTTTTCCTTTGCAGAGGACAATTCGCATCGGACCGATGCTGTGTTCGCAAACCAGGCAGCGATCTTAGCCCTCGGGGTCATCCTGGGCGAAGAACGCGTGGCGGCAGTTGCCAGCAGGCGCATCGACCTCGATCGAATGGCCGAGATCAATGCGATCCGAGCGAGGATTACGCTTCGAGGTCGGAATGATCTTGCGAGGCATTTTTTGGGTGAGCGCCGCCTTGGTGATTCTCGCCGACCCAAGGCGCTCGAAGGTAGTGGGCGTTGGCAAG
>JAIPFP010000017.1 GCA_021736575.1 Pirellula sp.
AATGGACCGGGGGTGAAGGGTGGATCGTAGCCAGCGGTTTCCACGCTGCTCCCTTCCGCTGAATCATCTGCAACAAGACCTTTGGTTTCCATCCATGCACGTAACTTGGCTTCGGAGTCCTTTGCCTGCTTGGATGTAAGCTGGCCAGAGAACCGTACCACTGCAAAGCGTCCTCCGACTCGTTTCCGAACATCAACTTGCTCGCCCGTGGGTTTGGGGACGCCTTTGATTGCGATATCTTTGGGCATCACGAATCCCATTTGAACGCTGGTATCCTTGTCATTCCCCATGAACACGGGAGTTGTCATCGAGATCTTCTGCTTGGTTTCATTCGCACCGCTGATGTAGCTGAACAGTTTCATGAAACTGCCGTCGCGGCCTTGTGCGTCCAGCTTGGTCGTCGTTGAGACCAGCATGAGGTCGGGATACTCGCGGACTTCGAACTTGCCATCGGATTCGATGACCTTGTATTCCGCCGATTCGTAGGCAGCCCGAGCCATCATGTTCCAGGCGAACATACCGGCTAAAGCGAACAATGCAATTGTCCCGATGTAGATCATTCGTTTGCGATTCATTAGGTTGTCAGCGATAAAAGATTGCGAGGAGATTGAAAAACGAGAGTCTTTAAAACCATTATAAAAGTCGGACAATGCTGGCCGATTCTATGGAGGCTGCCGATCAGCCGGTAAGATCTTACCACGGTTGTCGTTGACGTCCGCCAGAATTCGGCCAATGTTGTGGGAACTCTCGGATTGTGTCGAACGAGTAGCACTGGATTTGAAATAACGGGTCGGCGTTCGGTGTCAAGCGAGATCGAACAACATTACTTCTGCGCGATCATACGCACTAAGCGACAGAAAGCCCTCTTCACTCAAGGCAATCGCGTCGCTTGTTTGTAGTAATTGCTTGCGCTTGCTTTGATTGTCAATTCAGAACGAAGCCGCAATTTTCTCCGCTGCTTGGACTTCGCGTCAACGAATTCTTTTCCGTTGAATCGCTCGGCTTCTTCTCGACGATGGAAATCTGGTCAGGGTCGTCGACTTCAATGCGTGGAACGCCTTGAACTTCCGTGACCAATCCCTTGACTCTTATTTCTTTGTCTTCAAAGTGCTTAGCGAGATCTTTGATCCCTTTCTCCTTCAATCGATTGGCTCCCTTCTCCGTGATCACAACTGCGAAATTCTTTTCGTCCCGAAAGTCCTTTTCACTATCCATGTAGATCTCGCCGCGCTTCTCCAATCGATCTTTGATAACGGCTGGTTTCATTTGCACCTCGACTTTCTTGCCGACTTGCTTTCGAGCTTCGACAGGTGTCAATGGCTTGTCTTCGCTTGCCCCGCTTGAATCGCTCAGCACACCAAGTAAGCAAATCAAGAGCAAGGATACCATAACCACACTTTTTTTAACTGTCATTCGAGGCGTTCCTGTAGTGTTAAAGTGGCTGCTGAAGGAAAACGGCAACCAAATCCGAGCGGTGGCACGATCCTGCCACGAATGGCTTAAGTATATCCGATGAGATTACTTCGCCTTTTTCGGGCGTGCTTTTTTAGGCAAGGGTTCTGGTAGTTCGCTTGAAACGTCACCAGCGGCGCGAATCTGATCCAGTATGAAATCAACTGTACTTTGTTTTGATGCCATTGCTTCGTACCTCATGTCAGTGAACCAGTTCGGCGATGCTCAGAAGGGGCCCGTGCGCTCGTGCGCTTTAGCAGCGGCGGCGCATCGACTTCATCGAGCGCTCGTGCGCAGATGGCGATTCGAACTTCGCCCCGGAGCGAGCCCACATTTTCTCAACGGTTTGGGCAATGTCCGGTGTCTTGCAGGCGGTGTCGCCGTTGTCGACGGTCACTTCGCCGATTCTCTTCGCCACAGTGAGCACGGACTTCCGCATCGCGGTACTCCGTCCGCCAATCGTGATCAGCGCCCGGTTCATGTCATTCTTCACGTCGTTCGGCGCGGAGTGGATCGACTTCTCGATCTCTTCGACGCCACGGAGAAGTTGGTCCTCCGGGAACGATTCGTCGAGGTCGGAGAGACGCCCAAGAAGCGTCCACCCCGTCGCGCGCAGCCGCTCGTTCGACGAGCTCAGCCACTCGTGCACCTTGTTGTGCGCGTGTGGGCCTTCGGCGGCGAGCGTCGCGACGTATAGGCTGCACATGCGCATCGGATTCTCGATCGCCCAGCGGTCGAGTTCGTCGGGCGTCATCACGAGCGGATCGGCAATCTTCATCGCAAGGTTCTGCGCGTCGACGTTGCCGGTCGCCCACAACTCTCGCGCGAGTTCGTGATCTACGTCGATCCGCTTCATCAACTTGAAGAGTTCGCCGAAGAGGACGCCGAACATCGGCCCCTTCGCGCCGTGCCGCGCCCACGTCTTGCGGGTCTGCTCCGTGCCAAGCTTCTCGAGGATGGCCATGACTTCCGAGAGCGACATGCCCGGTGCTGCGGCTTTTGCTACCGGGGCTTTCGCTGCTGTGGACTTCGCGGCCGACGGCTTCGGCTGCGCTTTCTTTAGCGTTGCGGCCTTCAACGCGGACGTCTTCTCAGCCGCCGACTTCGCAGCCTTGGCGGGCTTCGCAGCCTTGGCGGGCTTCGCAGTGGATTGTGCGGCCGCCTTTTTCACGGGCTTTTTCATGGGCGTTTTCATGGTCTTTTTCCTGGACATGTGATTGTCCCAAACAACGGGCTTCGGGAGGTACTCCATTTTGCCGCAATCTGGGCAGAGAATGCAAGCCACTTTTTCTATGGCTTGTTCTGCAGTAGTTCCATCATAGCCTTGCCCATGGCTTCGCCGACGTCCATGTAGACCTTGGCATTGCCGCCGTAATGACCATTCCCGCTGCCGCCACGGGCCATGTCGTGGGTGTAAACGGTTGCCACATTGCCTTTGAACTCGGGGTACTTTCCGTTCTTACCGTCAACCGCCATGTGGGCGTTCATCACGGTTTCGGTGTTGCCGCCGCAACCCTTGGTCGCTTCGCCCAGCGTCGCAATGACGAACTTCGCATGGGGGGCGTTGAAATCCTTGCGCAGAGACTTGATGAGGTTGACGAGGTTCTGCTCGTAGCGGCTGGAAAGCCCCTCGCTCCCGCAATCCCGCTCGCCCTGCCACCACAGGAACCCGGCCACCTCGTAACCCTTGGTGCCGGGGAAATACTTGTCGAGTTCGGACAGGACCTTCTTTGCATTGGCGATGTCGTCGTCGTACTGCTTGCCGGCATACCACGTGATCGGTTGCGGCTGGGTTCCCTTTTCCCAACGCTCGGGCGACCCCTTGTAACCGGGGTGAACGTACGTGACATCCTTGCCCGTCTTCTTGTCCGTGGTTGTGAACTCGAAGCCCTCGCTGCCGGGCGGCAGGAGGTCCCAGCCGAGCGCACGGTTGCCGATGCAGCTCTTCAGGGTCATCACGGGCTCATCCATAAAATTGCCGATCGTATGACCGAAGCCAAACTCCACGCCGATCTTGCCCTTCTCGACCTTCAGCCACTCGTTGTGAAGGATATTCATGCCGCCCCCCCGTCCCACCATCACCTGCACATTCCGAACGTCCTTGCGCTCCGCCCAGTCGCCGGAAGCATCGAGTAGGTACGGATAGAGCTTCTCCGTCTTGACGGCCTTCTCCAGGGTTTCGCCCTTGTCGCCGACGACATTCCCCATGCCCACCATGTTGGACTGCCCCATCAGAATGAACACCTTGACCGGTTTCGACATATCCGCCGGGGACCCGCCGTCGGCCGCCCGTCCCGCAGTAGCCAGCGGCACCAGCGCCACCACTGCAATCATCGCGATACTGCTGAAAAGTCTTTTCATTGTGCTGTGTCTCCTGGAAACAAATGTTCATGCGCGCGACTCCAGAAGTTGGCCACCAGTTGTCGACTACCCAGCGGTCCTGGAGTGATACTGAGCGTTGCATATGTCCGTGCAGTTTCCCAAACACTAGTCTAGATGTCTACATGGCTTGAGGCAATCGGACGCTTGCAACCAAGAACACCATTGCTCGCATCCCCGCGTCAATCCATCATTGGCTGATCTGAAATCGAAACGTCATCCACAAAGAGAATTGCAGATTTACCTTGTTCGTTGTAAGCGCTGATGCCGATCTCGGAATCTAGCTAACCGGACCAACACAGTTACCACGAGATCGCATATCAGGTTGGAAAGCCACGATTCATGAGAAGTTGCCACTACCACTGACCATGTGCAGACGGATTTGGGCGTTCAGAGAAAGATGGGGGCGATGATTAAGTCCGTTCAGAAAATCGGCTTCCCCGATGGTTTGGATAGATCGTCCAAGCGTTCTGCATGCAAAATTTCCGAGCCGATGGGTCCAAACCAGACGTGAGCCAGTAAACTGGTGCAACGTCTCGAGCTGGGCAGCATGCGATTAGCTTCGGAACCCGATCCGTTTGAATTTGAGTTTAAGATGTTGTTGAAAGATAAATGAAGTAACCACGATGAATGTAGATTCGGACCAAGCGTCGAACCTGGATGATCGGTCAAGACATGAAATTGGCTTGAACTTCGAACATGACTTGCGAAACATATGTTCCGCAATGCAAAGCGCGGTCGATGTGATTCGATTGGATCGGGACCTCTCGAAGGACTCTCTCGAGATGCTCGCAATTCTCGATCGCCAGTTACTGCGCTTGACCGGGACTTTCACGGGACTTTCAGATCAAACTGGCGACCGCAGCAGTTCAACCGCAACGATTGAACCGCAGCCGTCGGCGCCGGCAGAGCACCTCTCCCTCAGTCGAAAGCTCGACGTTTTGGTCGTGGATGATACACGACTTGTTTCCTACACACTTCAGAAGATTCTGGAGAAGCTTGGACATAGCGTACGCACGGCGTCAAACGGGGTTTCTGCGATCGAAACGATTCGCCAAAAGTTGCCCGACATCGTCTTCTCGGACATTGGAATGGTCGAAATGGATGGATATGAACTGGCAAAACAAATTCGCGCCATGCCAAACGGTTGCGATATTTTGCTGATCGCCTTGACTGGACATCGCACGCAAGACAGTGAGCGCAAGTCAATCGAGGCTGGTTTCGATGAACATTTTGTGAAACCGATATCCTACGAAACGATAGTCAATGTGCTCATTCGAGCAAGCGCGAAGTCTTGAGTCCGAGGCACGAACCCTTTTTGGCATTCGACTTGAGCCTCAGTTCCGTTCCAGCCAGCGGCCTGCACCTCTCACGGTAAGTCAAGCTAGCGAAACGGCTTGACCTGAGAGTGCTCGGGATGCTGACTCATGTCTTGGAAGGCCTTGATCGAAATCACGGTGGCTACTAGGACAAGGATCAGATAAGCGAATCCGCCAATCGAGTAGGATGCAATAATTCCTAACGATAGGAAAATCACCGAAGAAAAAGTTGTCCAAATCATGGTCGTCCTCAAGCATTAGGTTTTTGATTATTGCGGAGAGAGGCGGTCGTCTTTGTCTGTACCCAAAAGGGCTTTCGTCTTTTCCTCGACTTTGTTCGCATCCTGCTGCATCTTGCTTTTGTCCACTTGAAAGTGGATGTCTAATTTTTCGCTCAAATTTTCCCTGCTCGTCGTCATGCTGAACCAGCCTCGGAAGAATCCCACACAGACGGTGAGAACAATCAAAACGAAAATGAGCGTGAAAAATCGATTCATGGCAAAGGTACCTTACGTTAGAGAGCTAACTCTTTGTGTCACTTACAAACCGATTGGCACGCGCCCGACCAAAACCAAAATGACGAGGATCAGTAGAATCAAACCCAGTCCGCCGCTTGGGTAGAAACCCCAATTTCGACTATGGGGCCACGTCGGAACGCTTCCAACAAACATCAGAAGCAAAAGCACCAACAGAATCGTACCTAGCATGGTCGTTATCTCTTTCGATCAAAAAGTTTTCGGGATTCATGTTTGCGGATGGTTCAGGTTGAGTGGAAACGCGCGAGTTCCATAAGGCTTTCGTGTGCTTCCGAGTTCAACAAAGCATGTAAAGCAAAAGGCGTACCACAAGACTCGGACCATCCACAGACATGGTTCGGCGACGACAATTCAAGTGTAAAAACCAAGTCGCGAGTGCTCTCAAACCAAATTGAAAGAAGTCGAATCAACGCGGCTGGTCGATTAGCGACCAAATGCATTTCGTTTAACAGTCAGCCGTAGGCGTACTGTCAAAGCCGCAAAGTTCGCCTTCGGCTGACTGTTAAACGACTAAAGCAACAAGCCGTTACGCTTCGGGTTGGGATACTGCAATCTGCCGCTCGCCTAACGGCTTCGATGAGCATCCATGGACCATGGCAAATGGCAGCAACAGGTTTATGAGCGTCAACAAACGAAGTGCCAATTGTGCAGTGATTCACCCGCACCGTAGCCCAGGGCAGCGCGAATCGCCGCCCCTGGTAGGCTTCAAGGATCAAGCACAACGACCACGATACTACGGGTGGAGCTTGACCACGTTCCACTTATCGCCAACCTCAACTCCCCATTTTCGTTCGTCGGTTTTTAGAAATATGGGTGCCGCTGCAAAATAGGCCGAGAACCAAATCGGAGCTTTGCTAAAATTGAGTGCGGACATTGGTCGGTTTGCGATCAGGTTGTCATTGCGTCGCAACCAGACTTCAATCGATTGGCCGATTGCCGCGCGGCGCTCGTTGTCCTCCTCCGAACCTCTTGGCGAATGACCTAACGCAATCTCCACCCCATCCTTGCCGCTACAGAGATGCATGCGGCTTTGCGAGTCGGGCATGTACTTGAGAATCGATAGTTTGCTTGCGAATTGACTGTTTAGATCGGCAATCCTGGCTTCAAAATCGGCCTCGATTCTTTGGCACAGTTCAGCCTCGGTCTGTGCCTTGACGATCGCCTCGACTTGCGGGAGGGACTCTTGTGCTCGTTTGGCAGCAATCCGCGTTACCAGACGACCTCGCAACCCCGGCAGGCTGCTGCCAACTCCAGTAATGGTGATTTGAGTGCATGAGGAAAGTGAGGCAGGGTTCGATGCGAACCGCTTTCCGTCGAAAGTGAGGTTCTTCGTGGAATGGTAAAGTGTTACCGATTCGGAGCTGATAATAGCAGGTCCGTTCGCGCCGCAAGTGACAGAGTTCACTGTTCCGTCGATACTGCAGAGAATTGAAACGCCTGTAGGATTGTCTATGACTGAGCAGGTCACTTGCCCTTTGGAGTGGGTGTTTCCGCTCGATGTTGTTCCGAGGATAACTTGATTAACCGGCGCCTTGTGCTCAAAGTCGCGATTCACGGACTTTGCGATCCAAGTGGCAGGGATCCTTAACAGCAACGGCACTCCGTTGTCATTCGGACTTGGCCCTGCCAGACCATTTGGAGGCGTCAACCCTTGAGGTAACGCAGTCGATGGAACAGAGAACAGGATCATGAGGCTTAAAGCGGGTCGGATCATGGTCGATCGGTTCAGAGAGAAAACGTTTGCAAAGTAAAGGTTGCTTGGTGGCCTGGGGCGAAAGTCAAGTTGCCATCACGTTTGCAGAGCGGTGCTCCGCTAACGAGAAAGGCCTTCTGCTCGGTGCTTTCCGAAGAACAGAAATGCAATTGCCATTCCATAACCGTCTGTTTTTCGGGATTTTGAATGAAAACACGCAGCGTTGACCCGAGTCTTATGGACCAGAGAGAGCCAGCACTACGTTAAGGCCAAAATCTGAACGCTATAGGGAGCGATGTCGAATAGCGCAATCTGCCCGACCGACTTGCACTCGACGAACGGTTCAGATGAGTAGTCACCAAAATCTTCGCTGTATCCTTTCCAATCCGAATTGAATTGCAATAGCCAAGTGCCTACCTGTGGCATCGCAATAGGAACATCCACTCCTTTTTCGGAACTAAGATTCATTAGCACAAGTACATTATCACCGATACCTCCACTGTGCCACCGTTGAAAGGCGATGATTCTATTGGCGTCGCTCATCCACGGGGGCCAGCTAAAGCCAAATCGAATCCAGGAAGTTTTTGAATTAGTTGCATGCTAGTGTCACTGATTGGAATTAACGTCGCATAGGAGACTGCTCGTTCCGAGGCTCTGCCTGGGAACGCATTGGTGTGAAGGCTCCTGCCTCCCGAGTTCACAAATAAAGGATGCATTTCCGAGAGGCGGAGCCTCGCTTGCATTGAGTTACCAGGCAGAGCCTGGTAACTAGACTGCACGGTGCAACAAAATTTGCAATCCGTGCCACTAGTAAGAGATTAAGGACGACCTCTAACTTTGAATCGTAACAGCGCGGTCTAATTGAATCCCAAAATACGCTATTCGGTCGCGAACCTTACCGCGAGTGATCCCCAAAATCTCCGCCGCCTTGGATTGATTCCCGTTTGTATCTCTAAGCGTTCGCGCAAAAAGATAACGCTCGATTTCTTCCATGGTTTCGTTGTAGAGATCGTTCGAACCCGCGGCGAGTCGATCGTCAATGAAAGATACGATATCCGGTTGAACAGCCGATTCAACACCGATCCGAATAATTCCAGCATGGTTTGCCGAGTGCTTCTGGATGGTGCCATCTAGCTCCACCGGTTCCGCGATGACGGGTAGGATTTCAGAAGCTTTGTTATCTCTCCCTTCAAAAACGACGGTCGGCAAACATTCCTTCGACAGAACGGTTCCTGTCGTGTGAAGCAATGCGTGACGAATCACCGATTGCAGTTGGCGTACATTTCCGGGCCAGTCGTATTGAATGAGGGCGTCCAATGCAGCAGGCGACAGCCCCTCCAGCGACATTTTTCCCATTTCGCGGCGCTCTCGCTTTAGAAAATACTCGAGCAATTGCGGTATATCTTCACGCCGCTCACGTAAAGGCGGCAATTCGATCGTGTATCCGTTAAGCCGATACAGCAGATCTTCACGGAATGTCCCCTTCGCTACCATCTCCTCTAGATTGCGATTCGTGGCTGCGATGACACGTACATCGGTCACAATTTCATCGTTCGAGCCAACGCGCTGGAATCGTTGATCTTGGATCAGCCTCAACACTTTCCCTTGGATGAGCAGTGACATGTCGCCTACTTCATCGAGGAAGATCGTACCGCCATGACATTGCTCGAACTTACCTTTGCGGCGTTGATCGGCGCCGGTAAATGCACCTTTTTCGTGTCCAAAGAGTTCACTTTCAAGCAACTGATCTGGAATCGCAGCACAATTCACTGCCGTGTACGGTTTGCTGTTACGCTCACTGTGTTGAAGGATGGCTCGGGCAACCAATTCCTTGCCGCAGCCGCTTTCTCCACGAATGAGAACGGTCACATTCGAACCCGAAACGCGTCCGATCGACTTAAAGACCTCGAGCATGAGGGCACTGCGGCCAATGAATTGATCCCCTTTTGCGCCTTCACCAGACAGGGGCATAACAACAGGCTGCTCCATCAACCGCCTAGCAGCGATAGCGCTCACAGTCATCTTACGGAGTTGGTCGAGATTAATGGGTTTTGCGAGATAGTCAAAAGCCCCCAATCGCATGGCTTCAATGGTGGTTTCACTGCTGATATCCGATGTAACGAAGATCATGGGAATCTTCGAATCGAGGGCTCGAATCTTGCGAAAGAGTTCGAAACCGTTCATTTCCGGAAGGCAAACATCCACCAGGGCCGCATCGGGTTGCTCTGTCTCGACTAAGCGAAGGCCATCCATTGCCAACGAAGCGGCAATGACCTGAATGCCGAGGTTTTCAAGGCCTTTCTCGACCATCAATCGGACGGTTCGGTCATCGTCAATGACAATTACTTTGCTCAATGGGACACCCAATTAAGACCGTTGCGGATACAACTTGAATCGAAAGCGAAACATAGTTGGCATGCCATGTGCAGTTCATGGTAGCAGATCTGACGTTGAAAAGCTTCGAAAAATTAAATTCGTAGACAATGAACCCATGAGCCTCGACGCATTTAGTCCTACCACCCAGCTCGACCTGAATGCGACACTCGCCAACCTCAATGGTGATGCTGAGCTATTGCAGGCTATAGCTCAGATCTTCTGCGAAGACGTGCCACCCATCGTTCATGCTTTGAAACACGCGTTCGCAACGGGTAGCGGCGTCGGAGCTGTGCTGCACGCGCACACCATCAAGGGAATGGCGTTGAACTTTCGTGCAGAGCCGTTGACTACGTTATCACGGAGACTTGAAATGGATTATGCAAAACTTTCGAATTGCGAACGCGAAGTATTGATGTTGCAGATTGAATCAGCATGCAATGAGACCATCGCGGCACTGAAGCGAGAAATCGGTTTGAATTGATTTCGCCCCGAATGAGGCATGAACAGCATAGCCCACTTATTCCGTCCAAAATCGCAACAATTCTTGACCTTTCACACCCCTCGGGTGCTATCCTGAGTGCGGATGTACGACAAAGGAATAGTCCTGCGCAGTGCATCAATGCATCAACTTCGGATGACTCAGATAAAAGTGGCTCGGCGTTTGCTGAGAAACTGGTAAATAAGTAAGCCGACGAAGCAAGCCTCCACCCAGGGGGCTCTCTCTTCGTCGGCTTTTTTTATGCCTGTGACGTTTTCGAATCAACATTGCCGGTGAGCTGAATCGAAGCTGTTCGCCGTCGAAAATCGAGATACAGACTACTAAAACCATGCCGAATTCAGCTCCACCACCGTTGGTCGAAGACATTGAGAACTATGCTCAAAACATCGTCGATACGATTCGCGAGCCACTTCTAATCCTTAACGCGACCCTTCGTGTTCAGTGGGCAAATCGGGCTTTTTATCAGACATTTCAAGTGTCAGCATCGGAAACTGAGGGGCGACTCATTTACGAATTGGGCAATGGCCAATGGGATATTCCCGATCTACGAACATTGCTCGAAGACATCGTCCCTAAGAGCTCGATGTTCGATGATTTCGAACTTGAGCATTCGTTTCCAGAAATCGGTCGTCGTTTCATGCTGCTCAATGCACGCAAACTTCAAGCCGGTCAACACGGTGAACTGCTCGTTCTTGCGATGGAGGATGTCACTGCGAGAAAGAAGGCCGAAGAGGATCTGATCAATGCTGGCGCGCTGCAGAATGCAATCTTCAATTCTGCCAACTTCTCGAGTATCGCTACCGACGAGAGGGGGGTCATCCAAATCTTTAATGTCGGCGCTGAACGCATGCTTGGCTACGAGGCCGCCGAGGTTATGAACAAAATCACGCCCGCCGATATCTCGGATCCGCTGGAAGTCATCGCACGCGCCAAAGCCCTAAGCTCCGAACTTCAAACCACCATCACACCTGGTTTCGAAGCCCTGGTTTTCAAAGCCTCGCGAGGAATCGAAGATATCTACGAATTGAGCTACATTCGAAAAGATGGCACGCGTTTCCCCGCTATCGTATCGGTGACTGCGCTTCGCGACGCTCACGAAAACATCATCGGCTACCTGCTTATCGGAACCGACAATACAGCTCGGAAACAAGTCGAAGCGGAACGCATGCTGCTCGATCAACGTGTTCGCGACCAACAGTTTTACACTCGCTCGCTCATTGAATCCAACATCGATGCGTTGATTACAACCGACCCGCGAGGAATCATTAGCGATGTCAACAAGCAGATGGAGGAGCTCACTGGTTGTACCCGAGACGAGCTGATCGGAGCTCCCTTCAAAGACTACTTTACTAACTCAGAGTTTGGCGAAGCAGGGATCAAATTAGTTCTAGCCGAAGGCAAAGTTACGGACTATGAGCTGACCGCACGAGCCAGAGACGGAACTCAAACGATCGTCTCCTACAATGCAACGACGTTCTATGATCGCGACAGGAAACTACAAGGTGTCTTTGCCGCAGCCCGCGATGTAACCGAACGAAGTCGACTTGAAAAGCAAATGCAACTCCAAGCGGCCGAACTATCCGATTTGCATCGGCGCAAAGACGAGTTCCTTGCGATGCTTTCCCACGAACTTCGTAGTCCTCTGGCCCCCATTTCGAACGCCGTTCAAATGCTTGGCATGCAGAGAAACAATGAGAGCTCGCTTCAGAAGGAAGCCAGAGGCATCATTGAACGTCAAACCGACCAACTGCAACACCTTGTCGATGATCTTCTCGAAGTGTCGCGAATCACAACCGGCATGGTGCAACTTCGTAAAGTCTCGGTCGCAGTCGGAGACATTATTCGATCGGCCGTAGAAACCGTTAGCCCACTGATTCTGCAACGTGGCCACAAAATGAACGTGACGATCCCAACGGAACTGATTTGGCTACATGCCGACGCGGCAAGGCTTGAACAGGTTTTGGTCAACTTGCTCACCAATGCCGCAAAATACACAGACCCTAATGGAACGATTTGGCTGAGCGCTGAGCGGTCTGGCGCTGAGTGCATTTTGCGAGTGAAAGATACCGGCGTTGGGATTACGCCCGAGTTGCTTCCTTGCATCTTCGATCTGTTCACCCAAGCTGAACGTTCGCTCGATCGTTCTCAAGGAGGCCTAGGCATCGGGCTAGCACTGGTTCAGCAGCTGACGGAATTGCATGGCGGTAAAGTCGAAGTCTTCAGTACGCTAAGGCAAGGAAGTGAGTTTGTCGTTCGGCTACCTGCGGAGTCGCCCAAGAGTATGGAGACCGTGCAAGTCGCAGTGGCTGTCCCCAACAAGCAAAGTATCCCCTTGCGGATACTCATCGTCGATGACAATGTCGATACGGTATTGAGCTTTTCCATGTTGCTCAAAGAAACAGGAAATGAAGTGCAAACTGCACATGACGGTCCGACTGCGGTCAAGATCGCGTTGGAAACCATCCCCGATGTTGTCTTGCTCGATATCGGACTACCAGGTCTTAACGGATACGAGGTTGCAAAGCAGATTCGAAATCAGCCGAGTCTCAAGAATGTAGTCCTGGTGGCTCTAACCGGTTATGGTCTGGAGTCAGACCGTCAAGCTTCGATGGAGGCAGGATTCAATCATCATTTGATTAAACCGGCAAAGCTAGAGCAAGTGCGAAAGATTCTTGCGAACGTCGCAGCACAATGTAGTGCAAACATACTTCGGACGGAAACGTCACAGAATCATTCGGCCATTGAGTCGAATTTTGAGGGCATCGATCGATCATGACCAGCAACCCTCGCAGAATTCTCATTATCGAAGATGATCCCGACGGCCGTGCAGACTTGCGGAAAATGATCTTGAGCGGATCGGATCGGCGGTACGAATTTTCGGAGGCTGAGCTGGGCGCGACCGCTCTAAAACAAGTGCAGGAGAATGCCAACACGCCCTTCGACTGCATACTGCTGGAATACCAATTGCCAGATCTAGACGCGCAGGAGATGCTGGCAGCGATTTGCGATGGCCGAGACTTACCGCCTTCCCCAATTGTCGTGCTGACTGGCTCTGACCGCGAAGTTGGAAGGGAATTGTTGCGAGGAGGAGCACAGGATTACCTAGGGAAAGGTTGGATCACTCCCGAGAGCCTGACCCGCGCAATCGAAAACGCCATCGATCGCTTTGCGATGCTGACTAAGCAAAGAAAAAACGAAGTGGCGTTGAGGGAAAGCGACGAGAAGTTTCGATCGCTTCTAGAATCGGCACCCGATGCAATGGTCATCGCCGATCCCTCAGGCCAAATTGTATTGGTTAACGCTGCGACGCTGCGTATGTTTGGTTACACGCGAAGCGAATTGATTGGCGTGAGAGTCGAAATGCTCATTCCGTCAAGTGCTCGTGAACGGCACGTACATCTCCGCATGGATTTCATAGCAAAGCCTCTAACGCGAACTATGGGGAAAGGGCAACCACTGATTGCTTTGCGCAAAGATGGAAGCGAGTTTCCAGTCGAGATTGCACTGAGTCCAATTGCACTGGAGAGCAGCATGCTGATTTCCAGTTCGATCCGAGACATTTCGGATCGCATCACCAACGCAAAAGCGATTGAAGAAAGTGAATCGAGGCTAATGTTAGGTGTCGAAGTAGCGGGCTTGGCTCTAGCTGAGGTTGACTACACGACTGGATTGAATCACTTAACGACAGACGCAGCCAGACTGTTTGGTCTGGCACAAGACGTCTTAGTTGTCCCTCGTGAAACCGTACATGCTGCGTTTCACCCCAACGATCGCGACGAGATCCTAGTCCGAATTGACGATTCGCTTTCGCCATCAGGTCGAGGCTGGTTCGCCATGGACCATCGTGTCATTTGGCCCAATGGCGAGGTGCATTGGCTGCGTGTTCGCGAGCAAGTTTACTTTGAGGGGGATGGTGACAAGCGACATCCCGTACGCGGCGTGCTTGCATTATTTGACGTTACGGCGGAGAAAAACGCAGCAGAAATTGTGCGAGCAAGCGGCGAGTTCGTACGCGGAGTACTCGATTCGTTGCCTGAACACGTCGTTGTTCTGGACAACCTGGGCACAGTAATCGCGGTCAATCAACCGTCCGATCGTCATACAATGGAGAATGGAGCTACGCTTAGCACGGCCACTGTGGGAATCAATTATCTCGACTTGTGTCGTCAATCGATTGCAAAAGGTGGACCCGATGTCCATGGGATGATCGACGGTTTAGCGGAGGTACTCAACGGAACACGATCCGAGTTCAAAACGGAGTATCCCTGTCTAGCTCCAGGCCGTGAGGAATGGTTTTCGATGCATGCACAACGAATGCGGTCGGAAAACGCGGGGGTCCTCTTGTGTCATATCAACATCACCGATAGTCGAAACGCTCAGCGAAGGCTCGAGGAATCCGAAACTCGTTTTCGCCGGCTATTCGAAGCAGCCCACGACGGAATACTCATCGTGGACGCTTCGACACGTAAGATCACGCATGTCAATCCCTTTCTTACGACCTTGCTCGACTACCCGGCTGAGTATTTTCTGGGCAAAGAACTTTGGGAGATCGGCTTTCTCAAGGACAAGCAAGCAAGCATACTCGCTATGGAGCAGTTGGACAAAATCGGATCGATGCGATACGAAGGACTACCGCTCGAAGATCGCCATGGCCAAAAACACCCGGTCGAAATGGTGGCGAACAAATACGAAGAAGGGTTGCATCACGTCATCCAGTGCAATATTCGAGATATCTTCGAGCGACGGAAAATGGAAAAACAGATGCTTTCTCAGGCAGCAGAGCTATCGGATTTGCATCGCCGCAAGGACGAATTCTTGGCAATGCTAAGTCATGAACTGCGAAGTCCACTCGCACCGATTGCTAACGCTGTTCAGCTGCTGGGGCTTCCTAATGGCGTTGAAAGTTCGGTTCAAAGGCAAGCACGTGGCATCATCGAGCGTCAAGTCGGCCAGCTACAGCACTTGGTCGATGATTTGTTAGAGGTATCGAGAATCACAACCGGTCGAGTACAACTCCGGCAAGCGCGGGTCGCGCTTCGCGGAATCGTTGATGGCGCAGTTGAAACCGCTCGTCCGGTGATCGATCAACGCAAACATGAACTAAGCATATCCCTACCGCAAGAGACACTTTGGCTTAATGCTGACGCTGCTAGACTGGAACAAGTGGTCGTCAATCTTCTCACCAATGCGGCAAAGTATACCGAAGAAAAAGGCCATATCTGGTTGAGTGTTCAGGTGGAGGATGACGAATGCGTTCTTCGAGTTCGCGACACAGGGGTTGGGATTGCACCAGCTCTATTGCCCAAGATCTTTGATCTGTTTACTCAAGCGGAGCGGTCACTCGATCGATCCCAAGGTGGACTCGGGATTGGACTTGCTCTGGTTCAACGATTGACAGAACTGCATGGCGGTCGAGTGGAGGTACACAGCTCGGTCGGGCAAGGAAGCGAGTTTGTAGTTCGACTACCATTGATGGCTATCGAGTTAACCGATACGCCTCCCCATTCCGCGGTTGAGGATCCGGCGGTGGTTCGGCCCTTACGCGTCTTGGTGGTCGACGACAATGTCGATACGGTTCTCAGCTTTTCCATTTTGCTGCGAGCATCTGGGCATGATGTTTTCACCGCAAATGATGGCCTATTAGCGGTGCAAGTGGCCAATGAGCAACACCCCGATGTTGTTCTTCTCGACATCGGGCTACCAGGGCTTAACGGGTACGACGTCGCCAAACGTATTCGCAAGCAAAAGGGGGGGAACGAGATTGTTCTGATTGCGTTGACCGGATATGGCCAGGACACAGATCGCGAGTTGTCTGCCCAAGCGGGCTTTAATCACCATTTAGTCAAGCCAGCCCGTCTCGATCAGGTAAAAGAGATCCTGGCAGCAGCGGCTGAACAACGTATCCATAATGTGACTAAGGAAAGGTAAGCATCCGAGTGCGTTTGCAAGTGGCGGGCATGGTTCCGCCTCGAATCGTGCATGCATTCGCCCCGAATGAGGCTAAAAAACCAAATCCAACATCCACCATCATTCAAACTTCCAACTTCCAACTTCAAACTCCCAACCATGTCGACCATAGAAAAATCGCTTCGTGTGCTTATTGTCGACGACAATCGCGACGGAGCAGACGCACTTGGGTTGCTCGTAGAAGCATTGGGGAATCAGGTACATGTGACGTACGGTGGAATCCAAGCGCTCGATGTCGCATCCGCTTTCCAACCCGACTTGATGCTCATTGACCTAGTGATGCCTGACATTGACGGTTGCGACCTGACGTCCCAGTTGCGTCGCATGCCAGCTTTCAAACAAATCAAGATCGTAGCCATTACCGGACTCAAGGACGAGAAACACCAAGTTTTGGCCATGAAGGCCGGATGCGATTTGGTTTTGACCAAGCCTGCTGCTTTGGATGACATCAAAGCCGTACTGGCCAATGTCGATCCCTCATTATCTACAAGTATTCGCCCTCGAAAAAATTCCAAAGAACGATCGAGCCTATCGCCGGAGAAACGACTCCCAATTGACGAGGCCCGCAAGATTCGAAACGACCGAAAATCGAAATCCTTAACTCAAACCGAAAGCGAAGCGGCAATCTGCGATGGAATCATCCGATTTCAAGAAGAGTATCTTGGTTGGCGATCGGACCAGGTGCAGATTCACTTCATCAAGGACATGCTGGTGGTTCGCATTCGGAGCGTTCTGACTTTGGCTGAGCGACAACTTGGCAAAACAGCCTCTCCAGAAAAGGGACGCGATCTGATCAAGCAAACACGTAAACAGTTGCTCGAATTAGCACGCCCGATGTTGGAATCCATTGTTTATGAAGCCATAGGTGTCAAAGTGCGAAGCATGCATCACGATATTAGTACTATTACTGGCGAGGAAGTGATTGTTTTTTCGCTCGAAGAAATTCCTCGTTTCGAGTTCGATCGGTGATCGATCATCGACCAATGCGACACACAGAATGCCAGCTCCTCGCTATTGTGGCATAGGCTTCCAGCCTGTGTTGAGTGCTCTTTCACAAGCTATTCACAATTCCAAGTCGTAGTGGTCCAAGAAATGCGTTAGCAAATCTACTCATCGAGCGAACTGTACTCAATCACGACGTCGCGCTCGAAGTTGCTACTTGGTTAAACGGAGAGTAAGAACATTATGAAGATTTCGAAAACATGGCTTGCCGCAGCAATGGCGATCACTTGTGCAGGTCCTTTAAGCGCTCAGAGTCCATCCTCAACACTGCCAAAGGATTCGGCGACTCAGAATTTGCAGTAAACGTCGATGACCCCAAAAAGTAAGATTAAGGCTTGCATCAGATTAAACAACCAATGAAGAACTCGCTTGCACGTATTTTCCTGGTTCGACACGGAGAAACAGAATGGTCCCTTTCTGGCCAACACACCGGACGGGCCGACATTTCGCTGACGACCCATGGCGAAATAGAGGCCCGTTGGTTGGGCGATCGGATTGGCGACATTTCATTTCAACATGTCTTAGTAAGCCCGCTCCAACGGGCGAAACAGACATGCTGTTTCGCGGGATTGGCTGAACAAGCCGAGGAAGAGCCAGACTTGATCGAATGGGACAATGGCGATTACGAAGGTCGCACACACATTGAGATTGAAACGATGCGTCCTGGTTGGAATCTGTTTCGCGACGGATGCCCAAACGGCGAGTCTCCTCAGCAGATTTCCGACCGCGCAGATCAACTCATTTTGAAACTCCGCAAACTCGATGGCAATGTAGCCTTGTTCACACACGGACATTTTGGACGCGCGCTCGCAGTTCGATGGATAGGGCTGTCCGTGGAGTATGCGGAGCGTTTCCTGTTGGAAACTGCTTCTCTCAGCATCCTAAGTTACCAGCACAGCAACTTGGCTCAACCGGCGATTTCGCTTTGGAACTCCCGATCCTTTGAGGCCAATGCAACTCCAAACCGATCAAGCTGGGACGCAGCCACAACAGCGCGTGATACATCGAAGCGGAGAGCGATTGAACGCTGGGAGAATGAAGGAGGAGAACTAGATGCACGACACTCGCAAAAAGGACTCAAAATGAACTCTGATACGCTAAATGCAAAAAGCACCCATTCCACACCGCTCGGTCTAACGATGCGTGCGATCGAATACAACGAGTACGGTGACGCCAGCGTTCTCCATGTTGCTGATCACCCGATCCCTCAATTGCTACCAGACCAGTTGTTCATCGAAGTGTTAGCTTCGAGTGTGAACCCAATCGATTATCGCTTTCGGCGTGGGGACATGATGGGCTTGATTCCGTTCGGCTTCCCGAGGATTCCCGGATACGATGTGGCGGGGATCGTGGTTGATACCAACACCGATTGTTCGTTTGCCAAGGGTGATCGCGTTATGGCGTTTCTCGATCATGCTCGGGGTGGTGCGTTGGCTGACTACGCAGTCTGCTCGGTCGCATCAGCAGCCAAGATCCCCGATTCGATGTCGATGGAAGTAGCTGCGGCCATTCCGTTAGCAGGAACGACTGCACTTCAGTCGCTTAGGGACCATGGGAAGATTAAAAGTGGACAATCCGTACTCATCAATGGAGCAAGCGGTGGTGTTGGGATGTTTGCTGTCCAGATAGCGAAGTCCTATGGTTGTCATGTCGACGCGATCGCGAGTGGTCCAAATCGCGAGTTCTGTCTGTCCCTTGGAGCGGACCACTTTTACGACTATGAAAAAGAAGACTTCACGAAGTCCGATGAACGTTGGGATATTATTTTTGATGTCTCTGGGAAAGCCCACTACATGGGATCGCGAGCCGTTCTGAAGGAAGGCGGACACTTTATTTCCACTGAGCCGAGCATCAAGGGACTATTGATGACAATCCTTACGTGGCCGCTATCGAAGTCAGGGCAAATCATGCTGGCCGTTCCATCGGGCGACGATCTTCGCGAGCTTATCCGACTCTATGAAGCTGGCAAACTAAAAGTTACGATCGATAGCACGTTTCCCTTCGAACAAGCTGCCCAAGCCCACCGCCGAGTGGAATCGGGAGTCGATCACGGAAAAGTCGTGTTGGTCAACTAACGCAAGTAGGCGTGCGGCAAGTAGGGTCGTGCAAGTGGCATAGGCTTCCAGCCTGTGAGTAACCTCGCCGCATGAGTTCGACGTTGTCAATGTTAGGGCAATCCAACTCGAAGACAATGAGCAAAGCGATAACGTTTTAATAATGGTTTTTGGTAATGCGTGCTGCGCATTGCGCATTGCGCATTCCGCATTCGGGCTTTCGGACTTTCGGACGAAAGGGCAATTTCCTCCTGTTCTAGGTTCATGATGTCGCCCCTAGCTTTGGGAACAGTTAGGCCAACAATGCGATTGCTCCTTGCTTTTTCGCGTCCAGAGCCTATTCTGAGGTCTGATACAAAACGGATCGGAAGACTAGACGAAGAGCAATTCGGCAAGACCGGATTGCTAGTCAGCAGGTAAGCCGGCGCGGCGGTGGGCCTTAGGGCACATCAGGCCACGTCGGCTTTTTTCGTTAAATAGTCGCTAAACCCAAGGGAACGTGCGCGGCAATGGCTATGGCTGAAACACTAAGTTCAAACACCGATGATCGCAGTTGCGTGATTCCGCGCACGTCGAACGATTCTGCTAGTTTAGAACCACCATTCCGGGATGAGCTGCTAAGCGCGGACCAACTCGAACGGCACGCTCAGCATTTGGCAGCAACGCACGAACTAGCCTCAGGACGCGTCGCGGACAAACTCATCACTAGGTTGGCAGAAAACGAAAAGATCCTTCAATCAACCTATGACGAAGTTGCAGCAGCTGTCGTGAGGAACCGTAGGATCGCTCCGGCAGCGGAATGGTTGCTCGACAACTTTTACCTTTTAGAAGAGCAGATTCACTCGACTCGACGACTTTTGCCACGTTCGTACAGCCAAGAGCTACCGCAACTCACCAACGGATCAGCCGCAGAGTATCCTCGCGTCTATGGAATCGCTTTGGAGCTGATTTCTCACACGGATGGTCGTGTTGATGCACAAGCACTAGAAGGTTTCATTGCTGCTTACCAGTCTGTGGTGCCACTGCAACTCGGCGAGCTTTGGGCGTTGCCATTGATGATCCGTTTAGCATTGATTGAAAACCTGAGGAGAGTTGCAGCAAGAATTGCAATCGCAAGACGGGATCGAGATCTCGCTGCGGATTGGGCAGAACAGATGATTAGCACGGTTGAGAAGTGTCCGTCGGATTTGATACTGGTGCTTGCGGACATGGCTCGATCGAACCCGACGCTATCAGGTGCCTTTTTAGCAGATTTGACGCGTTATTTGCAAGGACAAAATCCCAATTTTGCACTCGTGCACGGTTGGCTGGAGCATCGACTGACCGACTCGGGCCACTCCACCGAACAGCTCGTTCTCGACGAAGGACAGCTTCAAGCGGCGGAACAAATTTCGGTAGGCAACAGTATCACCAGTTTGCGGTTTCTAAGCGTTCATGACTGGCCGAAATTTGTCGCGAAGCATAGTCTCGTCGAGCAAACACTCAATCGCGATCCATCAGGAGTCTACGAACTCATGGATTTCCAGACGCGAAATCGTTATCGACATGCCGTCGAAGCGATCGCAAAACGGTCCCATGTTTCTGAGTTCGACGTTGCCTTTCGGGCGATTCAACTCGCTGAAAACGAACCTGCCAGCAAATTGAACTCACCCAAGCGACACGTTGGCTATTTTCTGATCGATCAGGGGCGACCAATTCTTGAGCGACTTGTTCAAATGCGTCTCACCGCGTCAGTCGTGATTGACAAACTGCGTCGGACGTTTCCATTATCGATCTATTTCGTTGCGGTTTTCGTCTTCGCTTGGTTAGGTATCGAGGGTCTAATCCGGCTCGGCGACTGGTCTGCCAGCTCGATCGCACTTGGTTGCATTGTTTTCGTTCCCGTTGTTATGTGCGGGGTCCAATTTGCTTTAGGAATGGTCAACTGGCTTGCAACCATCCTCGTGCGACCGAACGCTTTGCCGCGCATGGATTTTCGTGCCGGTATTCCAGAAGAACATCGCACCCTCGTTGTCGTTCCAACGATGTTGACCCACGTTGATTCCATCGAACGCTTGTTGGAGGGTTTAGAAACCCGATTCCTAGCCAATCGCGATGCATCACTTCAGTTTGCATTGTTGACCGATTTCCAAGATGCCGATACAGAGACATTACCGAAAGACGCGGAAATGGTCGGACATGCTAAACGCGGCATCGAGCGGCTCAATCAAATGTACAGCCTGGCGGGACGCGACACTTTTTTTTTGCTGAACCGACATCGGAAATGGAACGAGTGTGAAGGGACTTGGATGGGTTTCGAGCGCAAGCGGGGTAAACTCGCAGACCTCAACGCGACCTTACGCGGTGCGACAGATCGATTCTCGGATACGTCCGGTAATTTGAGTGACCTCACTCATATCAACTATGTGATTACGCTCGATACGGACACCCAACTCCCCCGCGACTCAGCCCGCAAGTTGGTTGAGTCCATGGCTCATCCGCTTAATCGTCCTCAGTTCGATACCAAGAGCGGCGTCGTGACGACTGGATATTCCATCCTACAACCCCGTGTTGCTATCAGCATGGCTAGCTCACGCCGATCTTGGTTTGTTCGTCTAATCGGTTCCGATCCTAGCATTGATCCGTACACTCGGGTTGTCTCCGATGTTTATCAAGATCTTTTTGGCGAAGGCTCTTTTATTGGTAAGGGAATTTACGATGTGGATGCCTTTGAAAAGTGTTGCGGAAATTTCCCGGTCAACGCGATATTGAGCCACGATTTACTCGAGAGCTGTTTCTGTCGATCGGCATTGATTAGTGATGTGACATTGTACGAGGACCACCCATCCAGCTACGCGGCCGACGTGAGTCGACGTCATCGCTGGATTCGAGGTGATTGGCAAATCGCCGCTTGGCTATTACCTCGCGTTCGAGGCCACTCACAGCACATTGGCAATCCCATTTCCTCTCTGTCGAGGTGGAAGATCTTCGACAACCTTCGTCGCAGCCTAATGCCGATAGCGATGTTCACACTTTTGCTAGCCACTTGGCTGATGGGGAGCCAAAGCATTGCTCTTGCCGCGACTTGGTTCGTGGTACTGGTCGTCGCGGCGCCCAGGATCATGTCGGCATTGATTGATTTCGCTTTCAAGCCAACGGACCTTTCGGTAGCAACGCACCTTCAATCGGCTTTGCAGGCGTTGGTTCGTCCAATCGCACAGTGCTTGTTTACGCTTATCTTCTTGCCGTACGACGTATGGATAAATGCGGACGCAGTCGTTCGGACGTTGGTCCGTGTGCATTGGACGAGAAGGCGATTGCTCGAATGGCGAACTTCGAGCGATTCGGAACGGAGTGCAAGCTCAGATTTGGTTGGTTTCTGCCGAACCATGAGCGTCGCTCCCTTGACTGCGGCGCTCTCACTAGTAACCATCGCCGTCGTAAATCCTCAGACGCTTGCGATTGCAAGTCCATTCTTAATCGTATGGGGTGCATCACCGGCTATCGCGTGGTGGTTGAGCCGCCTCATTCCGTTGCCAGTCGTCCGACTAAACGATCCTCAGCGTCAATTCCTCCGAAAAATGGCTCGGCGAACATGGCGTTATTTCGAGGTGTTTGTCACTGCCGAAGACAACTGGTTGCCACCGGATAATGTGCACGTCAACCCAAGGGAAGTGATCGCTTCTCGAACCAGTCCCACCAATATTGGCATGGCACTCCTCGCGGATTTAGCTGCGTTTGATTTCGGATATTGTTCTGGTACTCGACTGATGAATCGAACGCATAAAACGTTCGGCACGCTCGCCAAGCTGGAAAGGCATCAAGGCCATTTCTTCAATTGGTACGACACCAAGACTTTGGCACCTCTTTTGCCTCGCTACGTTTCAACCGTAGACAGCGGAAATCTTGCAGGCCATTTAAGGGTATTAGCAACCGGGTTCGAGCAAATGATCGATTCCTCGATCGTTCCGTCTCGCGTTTTTGATGGACTGCACGATACGCTAGGTGTACTGCTTCAAGAAATGGCGACAATCTCGCCCCGTATCGGCGACGTAGCGACTCGATTGGTAGGAAGCGCAAGCCACCGCCGAATCGAAATGCAAATGGATTCGATTGCCAATCAAGGAGCGAACCTTCGATCCTCGTTTGATATTTTGTCCAGAATAAAAAACGAAATGTCCGAGTTAGCCATGACTCTGGCACCGAATACGGAATCCAGTTGGTGGTGCAATGCTGTCGCTCAAACCTGCGAGGATCAACTTGCCGATTTGAGATCGATGGGGCTTTGGTCGACAATAGCAATGCCAGATGAACAAGCTCGGGGAGAGCAGACACAGGCCGGCCTAGATCTTTTCAAAGAACTGCAATCCGAGCTTGAACAGTTGGGTACAAATCCAACGCTTCGATCTGTCGCGTCTCTACCGGAGACTCTTTTCCCCATGATTGATTCCCTGCGATCGCATGCCATGAAGGCCGGATCGATTGAGCCTGAAACGCTGGCCGAAACAAGTCAATGGAATGAATCGGGCAGTGTCGCAGGATTGAGTAGATCAGCTAACGCCTTGGGCTCAAATAGTACCTTTGCGCTTTGGTTGGATGCATTGCAAACTGCCATGGCCGAGTCAGCCAAGTATGCAGCCAGTCGTATTCGCGAGCTTGAACGATTGTGCGTGGAGTGTCGGGAACTTGCCGACATGGATTTCAGCTTCTTAGAAAGCAAGATGCGAGATCTATTCGCGATTGGGTTCAACGTAACCGACAACCAAGTCGATTCTGGCTGTTATGACTTGTTGGCTTCGGAAGCTCGGCTCGCAACTTATGTGCTCATCGCGCAAGGACAACTCGGGCAAGAGCACTGGTTTGCATTAGGGCGATTGCTGACGAGTACCGAGGGAGAGCCAGCCCTTCTAAGTTGGAGCGGCTCGATGTTCGAATACTTGATGCCCTTGCTGGTAATGCCAACTTACGATTACACTTTGCTCGATCAGACTTATCGCGCCGTGGTTGCTAGGCAAATCGAATACGGTCGACAGCGAGGAGTTCCCTGGGGCGTTTCCGAATCGGGTTACAATGCGTTCGATCTCAATCTGAACTACCAGTATCGTGCGTTTGGCGTTCCCGGCCTTGGCTTGAAACGGGGGCTTGCAGACGATCTGGTGATTGCACCGTACGCGTCGGCTTTAGCCTTGATGGTGTCCCCTAACCTCGCCTGTCGCAATCTTGAGCGTCTTGCACGCGAGGATCGTGCGGGCGGTTATGGGTTCTACGAAGCCATCGACTACACTGTTTCTCGACTACCACCTGGAACCAGCAGCGTTACGATTCGTCAGTACATGGCACATCATGCAAGCATGAGTTTGCTCTCTTTTGCGTATGTTCTGTTGGACAAGCCGATGCAGCAGCGGTTCAATCTGGACCTCGCGTTTCGATCGAGTGAGCTGTTGCTCCAAGAACGAGTTCCGAGGAACACGGTGCCACTCTTTCCGCACGCGAACGAGGCGAATGCGACTCGGATCTCCGTTGCCGAAGAGGCTGGAACGATGCGTGTTCTGTCGGATCCGACGACCGCCGTCCCAGAGGTTCACTTATTGTCCAACGGCCAGTACCACGTTGCCATCACAAGCGCAGGTGGTGGTTACAGTCGATGGAGAGGGATATCAGTCACGCGTTGGCGTGAAGATCCAACACGCGATTGCTGGGGCAACTTTTGCTACATCCGAGACCTTGAGAGCGGTACAGTATGGTCAACCTCCTGGCAACCAACAACGACGCTTGCCAAGAAGTACGAAGCCATATTTACCCAAGCGCGGGCTGAGTTTCGTCGCATTGATGAGCAAATCGAGATGCATACCATGATCAGCGTTGCTTCCGAGGATGACTTAGAGGTGCGGAGAACCAGGCTCACGAACAGATCGGATCGCGCTCGTCGCATCGAGATTACCAGCTATGCCGAAGTGGTCTTAGCACCGCAACCACAGGACGAATCGCATCCCGCATTTAGCAATCTTTTTGTACAAACGGAATTGTTACCCCTGCAAAGCTCCATCCTTTGCACACGTCGCCCTCGATCTGCGGAGGAAAAGCCACCTTGGATGGTCCATATGATGACTGCCACGGGTACGCAAGTGGAAGAAACGTCTTACGAGACCGACCGGATGCGATTCCTTGGCAGGGGCCAAACGACGGCTTCACCTCAATCGCTGAAGAGTCGAAGCCCACTCTCGAACAGTTCTGGGGCGACCCTCGATCCGATTGTGAGCATCCGCAAAGTCATTCTGCTCCAGCCCAACGAGACCGTGACCGTCGATGTCATCACGGGAGTGGGGGAATCTAGTGCAATCGCAAAGGCAATGATCGAGAAGTACCTCGACTCGAGCCTGGCGGATCGAGTTTTTGAGCTGGCTTGGACACGGGGGCTCATCATGCTACAGCAACTCAACGCGTCGGAATCGGAGGCTTTGACTTATAGTCGGCTAGCTGGATCCATCATTTATTCGTCCGGAATGCGGCGAGCCAAACCAAGTGTGCTCATTCAGAACAGGCGCGGTCAATCCGGCCTTTGGAGCTACGGGATTTCTGGCGACTTGCCAATTGTGTTGGTTCGAATCCGTGACACCGAAAAGCTTGATTTGGTTCGCGAGTCCGTGCGGGCGCACGCCTATTGGAGAATGAAAGGCCTCGCGGTGGACTTGGTTATTTGGAACGAAGATGACTCGGTCTATCGTCAGTCGTTGCAGGAGTCCATCCTGAACATTGTTTCGGCAAGCCCTGAGGCCGCTCTGGTGGATCGGCCCGGTGGAGTGTTTGTGCGTCGCGGTGAGCTTATGTCGGAAGAGGATCGTGCATTGCTTCAAACGGTAGCGCGCGTCGTGCTACTAGACGATGCTGGAAATCTGATCGATCAAGTCAATCGTCGCGTTCGTCCCGAGCTGGCGGTGCCTCGGTTTAGGCCAAGTAGGACACAACTTGAAATCGACTCAACGGGGGCATTTGAAACGCACGATCTTGAGTTCAATAACGGAATCGGCGGCTTTAGTCGCGATGGACGAGAGTATGTCATTACTCTCAAGCCCTCGCAAGCGACACCGGCACCATGGGTCAATGTCATTGCCAACGCAAAGATTGGTACCGTCATCTCGGAGACGGGTAGCGCCTACACTTGGACTGAAAACAGCCACGAGTTTCGATTGACGACGTGGAGCAACGACCCGGTCTCGGATACGGCTAGCGAAGCGATCTATCTGCGAGATGAAGAGACGGGTAGGTTTTGGTCACCATCGCCATCGCCAGCTCGCGGGGCTGGAACTTACGTTTCTCGACATGGCTTCGGCTACAGCATGTTCGACTATACCGAGGATGGCATTACAACGGAATTGTGCATCTATGTCTCGATCGATGAACCGATCAAGTACGCACGACTGAAGGTCACCAATCGTTCCGGTAGGCAGCGAAAACTTTCGGCCACGGGATTTTGGGAATGGGTACTGGGCGAAGTTCGAAGCAAGTCGTTAATGCATGTTGTGACCGATGTGGATCCAGTCACGAATGCGATATTCGCTCGAAATCCTTACAGTCCCGAGTTTGCGGACCGCATCGCTTTCGTCGATTGCAGTGAATCCAATCGAACGATAACGTGCGATCGAACCGAGTTTCTTGGTCGAAATGGGAGCCTGACTAATCCAACGGCGATGCGGAGAACGAAGCTTTCGAATCGAGTCGGAGCTGGCTTAGACCCTTGCGCGGCGATTCAGACGCAACTGACGATTGAAGACGGTCAAGAGAAGACGGTCATGTTTACGCTTGGGGCTGCCAAGAGCGAAGAGGAAGCTCGAACACTGATTCTCAAAACGCGAGGAGCGGAGAGCAGTTACAAAGCCCTCGAGGACGTATGGCACTACTGGAGCCAAACGCTGGGTACCGTTCACATAGAGACACCGGATCCCTCGGTCAATTTCTTGGCCAATGGATGGCTCATTTATCAAACGCTTTCTTGTCGCATGTGGGCTCGTTCAGGGTTCTATCAATCGGGCGGAGCATACGGCTTTCGAGATCAGCTTCAAGATGCCATGGCGCTCATTCATGCCGAACCGAGCTTATTCCGTGAGCAGATTCAACGAGCAGCGTCGCGACAGTTCCTCGAGGGGGATGTCCAACACTGGTGGCACCCACCGGTTGGTAGAGGCGTTCGGACACAGTTCTCGGATGACCTTTTGTGGCTTCCTCTGTCGCTGTGTCGCTATGTCCAAATGACAGGTGATACCGGATTGCTTGATGAGCCGATTCCCTATCTGGCATCGAGGCTACTGCATGACGACGAAGAAGCGAACTACGATCTGCCGCAGATCTCCGACGACATTGGTTCGGTCTATGATCACGCGTTGCGAGCAATCGATCGATCGATGAAGTTTGGAAGCCATGGGTTGCCGCTGATGGGATGCGGTGACTGGAATGACGGCATGAATCTTGTCGGAAAGAACGGAAAAGGGGAGAGCGTTTGGCTGGCGTTCTTTCTCTATGAGGTTTTGAACCAGTTTGCAACTTTAGCGCGACAACGCGACGATGTCGGGACAGCAGATCGACTCGAGTTAGAGGCGGGGCGATTGCGAGGGAACATCGAACAATCTGCTTGGGATGGCAAATGGTATCGACGAGCTTACTTCGACGATGGGACGCCGCTGGGCTCTTCTGAAAATATGGAATGTCAAATCGACTCGATCTCGCAGAGTTGGTCCGTGCTGTCAGGGGCGGGCACACAAGAAAGGACAACGATCGCTATGGAAAGTCTGTACAAACGCCTTGTGAAGAGCGATGAGCAGTTAATACTGCTGCTCGATCCTCCCTTCGACAAATCGGCTCTCGATCCGGGTTACATCAAGGGTTATGTACCAGGAGTTCGCGAGAACGGCGGCCAATATACGCATGGAGCCATCTGGACCGCGATGGCCTTCGCTGAGATGGGGCAAACGGATCGAGCTTGGGAGCTGTTTTCGATGATCAATCCAATTCATCATGGTTCGACACCGGCGGGAATTGGAAAGTATCGAGCGGAGCCCTATGTCGTTGCAGCAGATGTCTATGGAGTCGCTCCACACGTAGGCCGAGGCGGCTGGACATGGTATACGGGCTCGGCGGGCTGGATGTATCGGCTGATCATTGAATCGCTATTGGGGCTGCATTTGGACGTCGACAAGTTACGATTTAATCCCCGGCCACCGCGAGCTTGGCCCTCATTCAAAATGCACTATCGTTATCGAGAGACCACTTACCACATCACGGTAAAATGCAACGGCCAAGGGACGACGATTCAATCGCTGTTGGTCGATGGAATTGAGCAAGCAGAGCATTTCGTTCGCTTGGTAGACGACAGATCCAATCATCAAGTGGAAATTGGATTAGGCAGTTGAGCTAGGTGGACGGCACATGGAATGTGCCTACTACTTTGACTTTTGTCGGTTGTGTCTAAAAAAGGAGCAGCCCAATCCCCAAGGAATCGACGGTCGTCGCGCCGACTCACACCTTCTTTTTCAGTTCGCGGCAGACTGGCGGGGCCGCCAAGGTAAAGATAACGATTTCTTCCCCGGTTACGGTGCTAATGTCGTGGTGCAAACTGACTGGCTTGACGCCGGTGATATCGCGAATGATCTCTTCTAGTTTAGGTCGGGCGATCTCGATCAGCTGAGACCGAACCTGTTTGAGCAGGTCCCGGCCCTTGTCCACGGGTAACGTTTGTACCAAATGCTGTTCTGCGGCGGTCAAAACGCCTTGGAGTCGAACAACCAGCAGATCATCGATCAAATGCGCGTGAATGTCCTTGGGCCCGCGACCCATGAATTCAAGTTCGAATCGTGAGATGCACTGGCAAATCAACGCTTCCATCTCACCTTGGGTTTTTGGCGGTTCGATAATTTTTCTTATACCTGCTTTTTTGAGGATCCCGCTACACGGGGCGATGGTACCTTGACTGCATTCAGATAGCAATCAAATTACCGCGACTACTAGGTGGGAAGCGATCAGATCGAGAAAAACGGTTCGATTGTGCTATGGTTGCTCTCTCGTTGGGTGAGCGACAGATTGCAGTATCTTCATCCCGTGTACTGCATTTGCCTAAGAAAACTAACCGCAGTAGGTTGTATTCGGCGACGCCGACGTTTAGCAGATACGCAATACGTCGGTTTTTTGTATTTTCCTGTAATCTTCCGGGTCTTGACCGACGGGTAATGTGACAATCGTCAGTTCGGAGCTTAAAGACGAGCCCATTCAAACCTTACATTCAGTCGCTCGACGCCTCAATTTTCTGTTTTTCATGTCATGATCATAGGGGCAGGGCTAAGTAACGGTAGACGACCGTTTTGATTGGGCGCTTTGATTGGGCTGAGTTGAGGACGCATAACCATGGAAGAACAATATCAACAAGCGATTCGCTACTGGACGCTTGCGCAGCCGGTCGTCTCAGCCTATGTAGCGGCAGTCGTACGAGACTTTCGGGACCGTGATGATGTGCTGCAGGCGATATCTGTTGCAGTGCTGGAGGCGTTCTCCTCGTATGACCCCGCTCGCCCTTTTACGGCCTGGGCGATGGGCATCGCTCGAAATCAAGTTGGTACGTACCTGCGCGAACGTAAACGCAACCGCCTAATCTTCGATGCGGAAACGGTTGACTTGCTGGCAGTGGCATTCGAACAGATCGACTCAGTTCAAACTCGAAAAATAGACTTTCTTAAGGAATGCTTGGCAAAGCTCGAGGGTCGGGCGCGTCAGTTGTGTGAACTGCGGTACCAGAATGACTTGAAACCGGCGGCCATTGGATCTCTTCTTGGTATGACGCCGAATACGGTGGCCAAATCGCTTCAGCGCATCCGAGATCAATTGCGGCAATGCATCGAGCGATATGCGGCCCTTGAGGGAGGCCAATCGTGATCCCTGATCTTGATCCTTGTGAACTTATTGATGGCTATCTGGATGATGCGTTAACGGCCGATCAGCAAGAGGAATTGAGTACCTGGATCAAAGTACATCCAGATCATGCCCGCACTTTTGCCGAGGCAATGCTGCTTCACGATCGTTTGCGCAACACCCTCGCCGCGTATGAAACTCCCGTCGCCATGCATCGGTCATCCACCATCGAATCACGCCGGGGGGGGCTTGGGGGCTCATGGTTGATGAGTTCAGTGGCAAGAACAACAGCGGCCGCCGCAGTGCTTATTCTTGGACTCGCTACGCTGTGGTTTAGTATCAGTACGCAAACAGCGTCGGCCGCGATTCGTGAGTTAGATCGAATCATTGTCAACAGCATGAGGTCGAAAGATCGGACCTTCGAAATTGTGGTTGAAGACATTACTACCGAACGCAGAGGGAAGCGGTCCGCTATGCCAGAATCACAGCGACCGCCGAAGCCACCACTGGATGGAGCCGCATTATACGTTCGTTCGGGTAACCAGTTTGTGCTCGTACGCAAAACCCAGGAAGGCTTACCGTTTGTCACTGGAAGTAACGGACAGCAGAGCTGGGCGATCAACACACGAGGTCCCGTCAGAGTCAGTGCGGACGTTCATTGTTTTGATCATGATCTTCCAGGGCACGAGACGTCTGTCCCGCTCACGAATCTTCATGAAGGTCTCCAGCAGCTAAAGGTTGCCTATGAACTGACTTTCTCGGCACTCGGTCCAGAGGAGTACGAGACCGGAGATGGTCATGAAGCTCGCCTATTGATTGCTGTGAAAAAACGAAAAGAGCGTGGTCCTCAGCGTGTAGAAATCGTCTACGACGCGATCTCAGGCGGCATTCTGCGGATGCGTTTCGTTCAGATGCCCTATGGCCCAGACCGCTTGGATCTACGTTTGTCGCTGGTTAGTCAAGACGAGCTGTCGTCTGACTTCTTCGAGCATACAAGTCATCACGTGCCGGATCGAAAAATAGAAGAGGAGAACTAATGATGAAGTGGATGATGCAATTGGTGGCATTTATGATGGTGTTGGCGTATCCTGTTGCGGCCAAGTCTCAGACGCCCTCAGCGGCCAAAATCCGTAAGCCGCAAATGAGCGATACGATCCGAGCTAATGTCTATGCAGACAATCAATTCATGTTGTACATCAACGGTGATTTGGTCGCAGTGGACTCGATCGCTTTCGTTCCGCATAACGTGATTTCAGTCGACATCTTACCGAGCTATCCAATGACAATTGCCGTCATGGCCAAAGACAACTTCGATCCGAAGACAGGCATGGAGTACGCCAATACCAAAATCGGCGATGGTGGCTTTATCTTGAAGTTTAGCGATGGTACGGTTACCAACGGCGACTGGAAAGCCAAGAAGATCTCATGGGGACCAATAGATCGTGATACGAAGAGTCCACGCATCGAAAGCATCGAAGTCCCGAACAACTGGTATGCAGTAGACTTTGACGACAGAGGGTGGGGCAAAGCCAAAGAATACACCGAAGAGGAAGTTGGTCCGAAGCAGCCTTACTTTGACAGCGACTTTCAAGGAGCCAAGTTCATTTGGTCTGACGACATTGCGCTCGACAATGTGGTCCTATTTCGCCATGTCGTGAAGGCCCCACCCGATGGCAAGGAGCGAATCGACTTTCGCAATCTCAACAATGTCATCCCTGAGAATCCACCGCGGGGATCAGTCCGACCAAGCGGGCTAGGTCGGCAAGAACGTGACGGACAACGCGGTAACAATGGAGAAAAGAAATGAAGCAACGTTCCTGCTTGTTGTCGATCGCACTGCTCAGCATAATGTGGTCGAGTGTTTCAGCGGTTCGAGCTGTTGACCAACCCAACTTCATCTTCATGCTATCCGATGACCAAGGCTGGAACGGCCTGTCGGTCCCGATGCATCCGGACGTCGCAGGCTCGAAAGGTGAAATCTTTCAAACTCCGAATCTGGAAAGGCTTGCGGCGCAAGGCATGCGATTCTCATCAGCGTATGCGCCAGCACCAGTTTGCTCACCAACGCGGATCAGTATTCAGACTGGGAAGAGCCCTGCACAGCTTCACTGGACCAAAGCGGCACCAGCGGTCCCGGGTCGCAAGCTGATCGAGCCGCGCTTAATCAAGGACTTGAGCAAAGATGAAGCGACCATCGGCGAACTATTGAAGCGAGCTGGTTACCTTACAGCTCACTACGGTAAGTGGCACATCGCTGGAGGAGGGCCAGGCGCTCATGGATACGAAGAACACGATGGCGACACTGGAAACGAAAACGCTTACAAGTTCACGGACCCAAATCCGGTTGACATCTTCGGCATGGCTGAGCGTGCGGCCAAGTTCATGGAAAGGAGCAAACGAGCGAACAAACCCTTCTACATTCAACTTTCATGGAATGCCCTTCATGCAGCAGAACTAGCCAATAAAGCTACCTTGGCCAAGTACGAAAAGCTCGCGACGAACAATGCAAAGCAGGCGGCCACCGCAGCCATTACCGAAGATCTCGACTCGGGAGTTGGCAAAGTCCTGGAGGCCGTAGAGCAATTGGGGCTGAGCGAGAACACATACATCATTTACATGTCTGACAACGGTGCAGGCGGTGGTGGGCGACGCGGTGGACTGAGCGGTGGAAAAGGTTCCGTTTGGGAAGGCGGTATTCGAGTACCGCTGATCGTACGAGGGCCAAACGTTGGCGAAAATTCATGGTGCCATGTGCCAGTTGTTGGTTACGACTTTCTTCCAACTCTATGCGGCTTGGCCGCTGTTCCTGCGGAGGAATTACCCAAAGGCATTGAAGGCGGAGACATCACAAGCTTGCTTCAAAATAGCGGCGAAGGTTTTGTTAAACGGCAGCGCGAAGAGCTTGTCTTTCACTTTCCTCACTATCAAAGCGATGATGGGCCACACTCGGCGATTCGACTTGGGAACCTCAAGCTGATTCACTTCTACGAAGACGATCGGGTCGCTCTGTTTGATCTTGCCAATGATGTTGGAGAACATAACGACTTAGCCCAGCGGATGCCACAGGACACTCAAATGTTGAAAGGTCGCTTGGACCAATATCTGATTGCCATCAACGCTCAATTGCCTACACCCAATCCAAACTTTGATCCTTCCCAGCCAGTTGCGCCGCGTAAAGGTGGCAAGAACGGGAAGCAAGGAGCTAACAAGAAATGATGTTACAAAATAACTTGCAATGGCTGACTATTGCGGCCCTACTAATCGCTGGAATGGTCTCACACGCCCATGAAGGTCACGAACATGGCCCAGCCGATGCCAGTATCCGGGCCTGGACGTTCGCAGATACCGGTGCCCACATCCACGGTACCCACATCCACGGCGCTTACGTCGCCTCGCGCGACGGCAAGGTGCAAGTGCGGCGCACGGATGGAACGGTTATCTCACTTGAAATTGAAAAACTAACAATCTTGGACCAGAGGTGGATTGAGAGAAAGGTTGCGCAGGTGAAGGAGATCAACGAGAATGCGACGCCAACCAATGGCACCATGAAGCTTATTGCAGCCAATGTTCCCAGCAAACCTGCAATCGCTGAAACGTTCGAGCCCTTCGAAAAACTCAATGCAATCAAGTACCGACAAGATGAAAAGTTCTTCTATGTAGAATCGAACTCGATGCCAGACCACCGGATGATGGTCGGCATCACCGCGTGGCAACAACAAGTCCCGATTCCACAGCCCTATTTCGGTGATAACGCATGGCGAATTCCGCTTGAACCCGTGGTTGCCAAGAATCCTCTTTCGGCCAAGTCGCATTTCTTTCGTGGTGCCATTGCCTTGGCTGCCAACGGGGTCCCGATTTTCAACCCGATCAAGAATGATGGGCGGACCGATACGCTTTTAGCGGGTGAACTAGACGAGTTCGGAGGCCACTGCGGTCGTGGCGACGACTATCACTATCACATTGGTCCGACGCATTTGCAGGAGATCGTCGGCAAGGACAAACCGATTGCCTACGCGCTCGATGGTTATCCCATTTATGGATATACCGAACCGGATGGCTCCGAAGTCCGAGGGCTCGATGAGTTCAACGGGCATTCTACACCACAGCTTGGCTATCACTACCACGCCACAAAAACGTACCCGTATCTCAATGGCGGTTTTCATGGAGAAGTCAAAGAGGTCGATGGTCAAGTAGATCCGCAGCCGCGTGCTGGAGGAGTAAGAGAAGCACTACCTCCGCTGCGAGGAGCTAAAATCACTGGCTTTGAATCGAAAGACAACAAGAGCTTTAGTATTAAAGTCGAAGTAGGCCGCGAGACTCGCTACGTAAATTATTTTCTGAATCAGGACGGTTCCGTCAAGTTCGACTTCGTCGATGGCAACGGTAAAGTGAAGAGTGAAACGTACTCGCCACGACAGCGTGGCCCTGGTGGCGGTAATGATCGACCGCCACGCAACGAACCACCTCGCAGAGATCCACCGCCGCCTGCACGCAATGCTTCGAAGGGAGATGCAGCGTCCAACAAAGCCAACGAAGGCTTCACCGTATCAAGTACTGCGATCGGTCGGGACGGACGTATCTCACCGGAATTCACTTGCGATGGCGAAAGCGCATCGCTACCACTGGAATGGCAGGGTGCTCCGACTGGAACCAAATCTTTTGCGATCAGTCTTTGGCATACCGCTCCTGATCAAGAAAAGTCTTACTGGCTAGTCTACAACATTCCCGCCACAGTCAATCATCTAGCTAAGAATGACAAAACCACGGGGACAGTCGGCTTGAACGACAAAAAGAGGGCATCCTATGACCCAATGTGCTCAAAAGGACCAGGTGCCAAGATATACCATATCTCTGTTTATGCCCTGTCTTCTGAGTTGAAACTCCCTAAGGGCAGCGTCAATCGCGACACATTGCGAAAGACGATCAAAGGCATCACGCTCGCCGAAACGACACTTGATTTTGTTTACGAGAGAGCCAAGAGGTGAAGTACGGGAAGGTTAATTCGATTATGAAATCACTTTTCAGCTCAGTCTGCTTAATCCTCTTGTGCATACTGATACCAGCAAACCTACTTATTGGTGCAGCGACTTGTTACGGTCAATCGGAACGAAGGGAAGGAGGTGGACAGAACGCAGATCAACGTAAGGGCTCGGCGGACAAAGGTGGTCGTGGCAAAGGTGGTAGTGGACTCGGAAACTACACTGAGCCGCCTTCTGCGAACAACGTACCCGATCACCTTTACAACATCATCCTTGGTAGGCCGACCGATAACGGAATATCCATTCGCGCACTGTTTCATCGCGATGCGACCGCTCATGTCGTTTACGGCAGCGAGTCTGGCAAGCTTTCAGAGCGAACGCCCGCAGTCAAGTTCCAGGCCAAGGAAACGCACGATTTCGTCCTTAGCAAACTTGAGCCAAACAGCCGCTACTTCTACAAGCTTGTTTATCGAACAGACGCTGGCGCTGAACAGTCGTCCGACGAATACTCCTTTCATACAAAGCGAGACGCGGGTAGTCCATTTGTCTTCACGGTAACTGCCGACTCGCATTTGGATGAGAACACCAGTGGTGAAGTCTACCTGCGTACTTTAGCCAATGCGTCGTTAGACTCGCCAGACTTTCATTTTGAACTTGGCGACACGTTCATGACCGGAAAATACGTCAAGCCGGAACTGTCCGAGCCTCAATACTTGGCTCAACGCTACTACCTCGGCAGCCTATGCCATTCTGCGTCGCTCTTTTTCGTGTTGGGAAACCACGACGGTGAATCTGGCAGCCGTGGGTCGACAATTTGGGCCACTCAGACACGTAAGCGACTGTTTCCCAACCCTGAACCTGATGGTTTTTATACGGGCAATGATCAACGCGAGCAAGTCATTGGCTTGCCTCAAAATTTTTATCAGTGGAAATGGGGCAATGCCCAGTTCATCGTGATCGATCCGTTTCGCCATACGATGCAGCGCAGTCGCAACGGGAGCAATTGGCCATGGACGCTCGGCGAACACCAGTACCTGTGGCTCAAGGCTTCGCTTGAAAATGTGGACGCCAAGTATCGATTTGTTTTTATCCATCACCTCGTTGGTGGATCGCCAATGAACAATCGCGGCGGCGTTGAGGTTGCGCGGTTATGGGAATGGGGCGGCAAGAACACGGAGGGGGAAGATGAATTCGCCAAACAACGTCCAGGTTGGGAAATGCCGATTCATGACCTCCTCGTGAAGCATGGTGTGTCCATCGTTTTTCACGGACACGATCACCTATTCATCAAACAGGATCTCGATGGCATAGTCTATCAAGAGGTTCCTCAGCCTGGGCATCCTCGTTCAGGGAACACGAACACGGCCAAAGAGTATGGCTATCAGAGCGGCGAGATTCAGAGCAGCTCGGGTTACGTTCGCGTGCGAGTCGGACAAGACGAAACTCGGGTCGATTACGTCCGGACCTATTTGCCCGCAGCAGAATCACAATTCAAAAGAAACGGGGATGTCAGCTACTCGTACATAGTGGATGATGCATCCGTTTCACGCTAAGTTTCCCTGCGGCGTCTCAAGAGTTACAGAGTACCGCAAACGTTGGCATTTTTGCTACAATGGCAGAGTCGTACTGTTGCTTGGGACGGTTTGTCCCAAGCTTGCAAAGAACTCGGAATGGTCGGGGCATTGTTCCCAGCCTACATCTTTTCGACAACTATGAGAGAAAACTAACAGTGCAACGATCGGCAATGGCATCGGCACTTTTGGGCTTTTCAGTCTTCGCATCCTCTATTCTGGCCCAAGAAAAAAGTGTTCGACCGGGCGTCAACGACTCCTTTCGAGATCCAAAAGTCAGCGAATTCCAAGAGAAATTTGAAATCGAGAGTCGAGAGGTTTTTGCGAAACGGAAACAGATTGTCGAAGGTTGCAAGGTCGCTCCCGGGATGACGGTGGCTGATATTGGTGCAGGGACCGGAGTTTTTACTCGATTGTTCTCCGAGGCGGTTGGTCCCAAAGGACAAGTGTTGGCCGTTGATATCGCTGCGAACTTCCTAGATCACATCAACAGCACCAACCGAGAGGCCGGTCGGAAGAACGTACAAACGGTTCAATGCTCTCCCGACTCAACCAAGCTGGAACCAGCGACGGTGGATGTTGCCTATATCTGCGACACCTATCATCACTTTGAGTTTCCCTTGAAGACCATGAGTTCGCTTCACGCGGCGCTCAAACCACGCGGGCGATTGTTCCTTGTCGACTTTAAACGTGTCGAAGGCGAAAGTACGGATTGGACGATGAAACATGTTCGCGCCGGCCAAGAAGTTTTTGAAGCAGAGATTCTGTCCTGCGGCTTCAAGAAGGTACGTGAACATTCGGACTTATTGAAGGAAAACTATTTCATCGAGTTTGAACGAGTTGCACCGTAGGATGGGACCATCTGTCCCGTCCGAAAGCACACGTAGCACAGGCTGCTAGCCTGTGCTTTTTGGACTATTACAGGCTGGCAGCCTGTGCTACGTGGTAGAGCTTGTGAACGTGATGGCAGTACTCTAATTCGGATTATTGGAACCGGTCATTGCGTGGCCCGTCATTGCGTGGCCCATCGTTGCGTGGCCCATCGTTGCGTGGACCATCGTTGCGTGGACCATCGTTGCGTGGACCGTCATTGCGTGGACCGTCATTGCGTGGACCGTCATTGCGTGGACCGTCATTGCGTGGCCCGACATTGCGTGGCCCATCGCTATTTCCTCTACGATTTGGGCCCCCGAATTCCGGTCTGAAATTGCGAGGTACTTGTCCTGGTTGCATTCTTGGGTTTGGCCTGCCTTGCATTGGATTCATGGGTGGCATGGGTGGCATGGGTGGCATGGGTGGCATTTGGCCAAGGTTGGGCCTATTGCGATCGGGTCCGCCGGGACTTCGCTGTCGTTCTGCTCGCTCCATTGCTTTTTCTTCTCGCATCATGGACTCGATCGACTGAAGCGATCGATTGATGTTTCTAAGCAACTCCAAACTTTCAGCATTGTTGGCAGATTCTTGAGCCGCGTGATGTAAGTTTGGACCGTGCATCGGTGAAGGTGTAGGCATGTGCATTGGGGCGCGCATGTGCATTGGGGAAGGTGGAGACATTTGCATTCCCGGCATTTGCATTCCCGGCATTTGCATCGGTGGCATTTGCATCGGTGGCATTTGAATGTGCATTGTGGAATGTGCTGGCATTTGCATCGGCGCCTTAGGGGATGGCACATTCATTTTCGGCATTTTTCTTGGGGATTTGGCGTGCTTATCGCTTTTCTTGCGATCTTCGTCTTCGTCTTCATCGCCCTCATCGTCGTCATCGCCCTCGTCTTCATCGTCTTCATCTCGCGACTTTACACTCTGCTTTTGGATCTGGGCGATCAATTCATTGACGCGTTGAACGTCTTCCTTTTTCCCCTTGGTGATAACCAACCCCATCTCCGGTACGAACGAAATGTCGACATCGCCAATGAGGCCACTTTCCGCCGCTAGCGTGTCAGGAGAACGAACGATGGTAGCACTCAAAGTGCCGTTGTTCTGAAGCGCGTCGACGGTTACGGTCGTGGTCTTGTCCTGTTCGGTTGGCTCTTGGTAAGTCGCCTTCGCGTTCGTAATCGCTAGCAAACAAGCCACTAGGGGGAAAACAATCAGAAAACAATGTTGCATTGTTCTTGGCATGATCTTGTCCATGGTCAAAGAGAGGATGCGGGTATGGGAGTACCTACGGATATAGGCAACTACATAGTACTCTAGAGACTCAACCCCGGAACAGGGGAATAGTTTCTCGGTGCAATCGCTCGTAAATTGCTTCCAGCCGATTTGCGAAGTTCTCAGGAGAGCATATTTGTCGAACTCGGGCTTGAGCTGAGGCTCCGTACGATGCGATCGAGTTGCGGTCGCCGTGGAGTTGGATGATTGAATCGCGGAGAGCAGAAAAATCCTCAGACGGAAAAACGAGACCATCGACACCGTGACGAACCATTTCCTTCATGCCGCCGGCATCGCTGACGAGGGGGCAAATCGACTGGTCCATCGCTTCGAGAAGAGCTCGACAAAGTCCCTCACGCCGCGATGGCATGACGAATACATCGAAAATCGGCATCAACCTTTGAGCGTCATTCAAATGACCCGTCAATATCACTCGATTTCTCAGACGGTTGTCCCGTGCAAGCTCAGCCACGTGCGGATCTCTCTGTTCGCCAAAAACCAGGAAGTGAATCTTGGGCAGGGCTGCGCACTCGGCTGCGGCCCGCATTAAGATGTCAATTCCCTTGACCGGGCGAATGCAAGCGGCAGTTCCAACCACAAACGCGTCTGCGGGAATGTCAAATCTCTGCCGTAGATCGGCTCGTTTCTCGAGCGAAAGGGCTGGAACGACGCAATTGTAAATCACTTCACATTTTTCGTTCGGAACTCGTCCCCGGGTCATCGCCTGTTTCACGGCCTCCGATTCGCAAGCATGAATCGCTATACTCGGCGAAAGATAAGTGATCCAATCCGCAGGATCAAACGGGGAAGGCACTCGCGTTATCCCACGGAAAGACATGATGATTGGTCTTGGCTTCAAACCAATACATCCGATCACGGATTGAGCAAGCGAGGCTGGTAAAAATGCGTGAATCAAATCGGGTTTGAAGCGATGAACCGTTTGTCGCAACAATCGGATAGCGGCCGAATCGATCTTTTTACTCCCTCGAAATTGCAGGAACTCGCAACGTGGGTGCTTCAGTTCTGCTTCGATATGCGAAACCTCGCCGTCCGCAATGAGCAAATCATGATCGCGACGACTCATCTCGCGTACAAAACCATGCGGTGCGTTGATCAGAAGTAGTCGCATACAGTAGATCGCATACATTAGGTCGCAACTGCCGGGTGCGACAAGGAAGTCCCCCAAACCTCCCAGCTTTCCAAGCTGAACGGGCGGTAGTTTAAATCTTTGCGCAAGATTCGACAATATCAACATTGCATCGCAATCCCATTCATCCGACGACGAAACTATTGGATCGCTTGTCAATCTTGCTTCATCTTGCTTCGCCCGTTCTAAATTGGTATTACGGATTCCATGAGTCGCGGCATCCCTTTCTATTCAGACTTTCACCGCAGTATTTTGAGCTCGTTATTGCGAGCCTTTGGGCTTTCGCGTCTTGATAGGTTAGCGATGTGCAACACAATAGCGTTCGTTGCAATCATCTGCCTAGCAACTGGGTGCAATCGCAGCAATCCCTACTTAACAGCGAGCCCATCCGGTTTCTCTGGAACCAACGCCTCGGCCAATCTCGCAAACCCGCAGATCACGGCCCAGATCACCGAACTTGAACGAAGGGCGAAATTGTTGGACGACAACAATCGACAGTTGACAACGCAACTTGCCCAATCGCAGCAGCAAATGCAACTGTTCAAAGAACGCTCGGAACTGATGCAGCGCCAGGCGCAAGATATGGGCAACCAATTGCAGCAATCTAGAATCGCCAACGCGCAGTCGAGTCAACAAATGCGAGGCTTGGCCGACCAAGTGCAAAGCGTTCAGACCAATCAACAACGCCGCGGTGGTGCCAAGCTGACAGCCAACACGAGCAATCGGTTGGCCAGCGAACCGCTGAGGGATTTAGGGTACACGGTCGAAGATGAAGGGGGAGTGATTCGATTGCGAGTGCCAGCCGATCAACTTTTTCAGCCCGGCACCGCACAGCTCTCACCCTCTGCGTCTGGGATTCTCGATCGCATTGCAGACGCGATCAAACGAGGCTATCCGCGGCAGCGCATCGCCATCGAAGGACACACCGACAACGCACCCTTGTACGGAGGCGCATTTGCCACAAATCATCAATTGTGCGCCGCCCAAAGCAATGCGATTCTCGAGCATTTTACGAAACGAAACCAATTGCCAACCAGTCAACTATTCACGTTGGCACACGGCGAAAACTATCCGATTGGGGACAACCAAAGTCCGGCTAGCAGATCCATTAATCGCCGCATCGAGTTTGTTGTCTACCCAGAAACGTTTTAGGGGCGTTCGATAGTAACTGTCGGATATCGAGTGTGGCGTACAAACGATTTTTAACCTAGCGATTTCTAACCTAGCGATTTCTAACCTAGCGATTTCTAACCTGGCGGCCAGTCCATCGCGCGGCCGCCGAGCAGATGATAGTGGATGTGGCCGACCGATTGCCCTCCGTCGCGTCCGCAATTCATGACGACTCGATAGCCAGACTCATGAATACCAAGTTGGCGGGCAACTTGCTGGATAACGATTTGCAAATGACCCAACAAGCTCGCATCTTCTTCCGATGCATGCTCAAGCGAATCGATTTGACGCTTTGGGATGATCAACACATGCACGGGTGCTTTGGCGTTGAGGTCGTGGAACGCCAAACTCCATTCATCTTCGAAAACGATTTTTGCAGGTATCTCTTTTCGAACGATTTTGGAAAAAATGGTTTCAGGCATATCGTTGGTCTCGATAACGCTTCAGCGGGCGGACGCGTGTTTTCGCAGGTCGGATTTCCGTCGAAACCCAATTGTATTCCTTTTCCACCGTTAAGCCACCTACGCCGTCCCGACTATCCGCGCATTCTTTCAACCTTGTCGCATCGGATCTTTGTTTTTGCGCGTAGAATGAATTCATGGCAAAGCAACACTATGGTAAAAAACCGCGAAAAAGCGTCTCGGCAGGCAGTCATCAAGCCAACTGGCTTTGGGGACAACAGTCGGTTATCGATACACTCGAGGCAGATCGATGGCGAGTCTATGAACTCTTCGTGACACAGGAAGTGTTTGAGCAACACGCGGATTTGCTGCAAGCCAAGCAGAAACAAGGAACAGAGCTGGAAATCGTATTAACAGCTCGACTCGATGAACTGTCTCGAACGTCGGAGCATCAAGGGATTGTCGCGAGGGTCTCTAAATATCCCTACCAAACAACGGATGAACTCGGAATCCAATTGCATCTGGTTCAGGAAGATACGAGCACTCCGAAACTCTTACCGCTCGTGGTTATTGTCGACCGCATCCAAGACGCCTTTAACTTCGGTGCGATCCTGCGTTGCTGCGAGAACGCAGGTGTATGCGCTGTAATTATTGGCGAGCATTGTCAAACGCAAGTTACACCGCAGATTGCTCGTTCATCCTCCGGAGCCGTCAATCACATTTCGATTGTTAAAACCGACGACTTGGTTAGCGCCGCGAAATTCTTGCAAGAGCTTGGCCTGAAGCTAGTTGCAGTAGAAACAGACGCAAGTCAAATCGTTTGCGATACCCCTTTGAACACGCCAACTGCGTTGATTATCGGCAGCGACAACCATAGCATTGATCCTCAACTTCTCGAGCTATGCGAGCAACGTGTCAGCGTTCCGATGCAAGGCAAAATCCGCTCGCTCCCGTCCTCTGTTTTGGCCGGAATCATGCTGTACGAAATTCGACGTCAGCAACGCTCGACGTCAGCAACAAAGACCGCTGCCAACTAACTTGATTCGCGGAATGCGGATCGCACGATTTCTGGGATCTCCGTTAACTTGAGAGTGGCGAGATCTACGAACACCCAACGGGTTTCTGCCAATGCGCAGGTTCGGCCGTCCGACTTTCGCACAATTTCGTATTTCCGAAGCGAAGAGACTTTCTCAAGGTCTTCGATCCAGGTTCGAATCTCGATCTGGTCCCCCAGGATTGCCGGGACTTTGTAAGTAATTTGATGCGATCGAACAATCCAACTTGCACCCAATTCGCGATACCGCTCCGATGGCCAGCCCACTTTGCGAGAGTGTTCTGACGCAGCTTTGAGCGTCCATCTCAAGTATTGCAGGTTATTAACGTGATTCATTTCGTCCAAATCCTCGTCGTTAACCATTCGTTCCACAATATAGACTTTGCTGTGAGCCATTTTGGTTCCTTTGTCTAGCCGGTGGTTCCCAACCCGCTGGCGATCGCGTTCACGGTCAAGAGAAGCTGCGGTACGAGCGACTCGGCGGATTGGGGTTGGCCCATCTTGTGATAGCTGCGCCACATCTTTAACAAGGAAATTTGCTGACGGTGCAGAACTCGAAGACCGCTGGCTCGAAGTTGCATCATCCGTTGAATGTTCGGTCGTCTTTCTGCCAGCGAGCCACCGTAAATGCGTTCTATCATCTGCGTGGTGCGATTCAACTCCGCTTCGATTGGATCCATGCACGATCGTCGCAGCGCGACATCCTCGACCATTTCGGAATACTCGCGCATGATCTCAAGATCGGTCGCAGCAATCGAGGTTGCTACGTTGCTGATCAAGTAATGCAAAGGGGCCCATTGCTGCAGTACTTTTGACAATTCGAGAAACTGCTTTTCGTCTTCGTGCAGGAGACGCTCCAAAGCCGAGCCAACGCCGTACCAACCCGACAAGAAAAAGCGTGCCTGCCCCCAACTAAAGACCCATGGGATTGCGCGAAGGTCTGAAAGGGATTGCTTGCCGGTCCGTCGCGATGGCCGCGATCCGATACGGCTCTGTTCGATCGCATCAATCGGAGTTGCCGTGCGAAAGAACGAAACGAATCCGTCTTGATTTAGTAGCCCGGTGTACGAATCGCGAGCCCAGGTGGCCATGCGATCGAGAGTTGCATCCAGTGGATGGTCATGGACTTCGCTCCCTTGGTCTAAAAGCGTTTTGCGTGTAACACCAGCCAAAAACAACTCCAAGTTATACATGGCAGTCGATTGATGTGCGTACTTCTGCGGAATCGTCTCTCCTTGTTCTGTCACTCGCAAGTCACCACGCAATGTCTGGTTCTCAAGAGACTTGATGAAGCGATGCGTTGGACCTGCACCGCGACTGATTGTTCCACCTCGTCCGTGAAAGAAGCGAACTCGGACCTGATGCCTACGTCCCACCGTTGCCAGTGCTTTCTGCGCCTGACGAAGAGTGACCAAACTCGCCAGAATGCCTCCGTCTTTGTTGCTGTCGCTGTATCCGATCATGATTTGTCCAACGGCTTCGCTCGAACCGTCTCGGATTTGGATCGATCGCAGTGTTCGTTGGGTTACTGGGTGCGACAAGAAAGAATCAAAGATCGCCGGGCTCCCCTTCAAATCGTCGACCGTTTCAAACAACGGTACAACGGGTAGCAAACATTGCAATCCATTGGCTGTCTCCTCCATCAATCCGACTTCTCGGGCGAGCAAGTAGACAACTAATAGGTCCGAGGTATTGCGAGTCATGCTGACAATGAGCGAACCGAGCCCATCGGAGCCGTATGCATGATAGTGCTCCTTGACGACACGCAGCGCAGATAAGACAGCATCTGCCTCTGCCCCCACGGAAACCTCCGGGCGGGCAAATGGACGACGCGATTCAAGCTCTCTCTCCAAAAGTGCCAACCGTTCTTTTTCGCCCCACTGCGAAAAATTGCTATCTGGGAAACCGGCTGCTGCCAGCAGTTGATCGACTGCTTTGTCATGAAAGGAACTGTTCTGCCGTATGTCCAGGACCGCGAGATGAAACCCAAATGTTTGAACGACTCGCATCAAGGGTTGCAGCGCGTAGTCGGCCGGTCGACGCATTCCCGCAGCAATGAGCGAATCATACAACAATCGCAAATCGACTAGCAACTCGGACGAACGTTGATAGGTGGGTGGCGGTTGAAAAACGACACGATCCGAAGGTGCATCCGAAGCTGGCAATCGAACAATCATGGTATTGATGAACTGCCGCCAAGGTTCGTTTGGATTGCGTTCAATGGCCTTTTTTCCTTCTGGTCCAAGCCTGTCGGCGATACTCGCCAGGGCTTGAAGGAACTCAGGTTTGGGCCGTTGCCAGTAAGCCGAAAGGCTCAGCAATCTCGCCAATTGCTGAAGTTGTCGCGTTACCAATCCGAGTGCGCTACGACGCATCTCGAGCAAACTTGTCCGGGTCACATCTGCGGTCACCAATGGATGCCCATCGCGATCCCCACCCACCCATGTTCCAAACGTTAGTTTTGGGAACACCAACGGATCATCAAAAACAGAAGGGTCCAATCCAACTTGGGTCCAAGCGCGACGAAGACGTTGATCGAGTGGACGCAGTACCGACGGAAAAACTTGTGTGAGGTAGTCGAGTACGTTGCGTCGTTCCGATTGGATATCGGGCTTATCTAGGTAAATTTCTCCCGTCCGCCACAGAATCGCTAATAACGCCCGGACAGCGAAATCGTTTTCTTCTTGTTGTGGATCGCAATGCCGATGCAATGGTTCCTTGTCAAGCTTTTGGAGCGAATTGGTTTGAAAGCGTTCAAAAAGCCGGCGATGATGAGCCAGAACGGTTGCGCGTTTGGCTTCGGTTGGGTGGGCGGTTAGCACAAGCTCTACCTGCATGTTTGGCAGTTCTCGCGCGATCTGCTCCGAAGTCCAGCCAGCATCCTTCAATTGCTTCAGCGAGTCCCCCCAAAGCGCGGGCAGTGCATCCATACCTGAGACTTGCTCGATCGATTTCCGAAATTGATCTGCTGCATTTTGCTCGGCCATTCCAAGCAATTGAAAGGCGATAGAGTATGCCTGGGTAAGATGTACCGAATCGGCTAATACTTCTCCAGCAACTTGGATATCTCCGCCGGTAGGCAAGGCAGCGGCCAAATCGGCCGCGCCCGATTCTACAAGCACGTCTTTTAGGCAGCACAGGATCCAATTCCATTGTCCCAACAAACTCGTTTCATCGAGTGCAAGTACGCTTTCAGCAACCATAAATAATAGAAATGGCAAACAGTGGGTTGATGCGCCCCGAAGAGCTTTTTAGTGTCGCATTCTGCGAGACACGCGAGAGGAGCAGCATAGCCTAAACTCAATTACCGATTGCCGCTACTTGGTTTGTCAGCTCGCTACGAAACTATTTCACCCTGCTTTCCAACTTCACCCTGCTTTCCAACCACTTGACCGTTACCTTGGTTATAATGCGGTTTTCTCGCAACTGAACATTCAACCCATTTTTGCAGGGCCCCACCATGTTAAGCCGCAATTCCAACCGTCGATCGTTCCTTATTCAAAGCGCCAGCGCCGGAGCCATGCTACCTGCAATCGGATTATCCGGAGTATCCAAGGCGTCCGCAATCGATCGATTGCGAT
>JAIPFP010000227.1 GCA_021736575.1 Pirellula sp.
GATTGGTCCGGCAGGAGAACGGCTCGTTCGATTCTCTACGATTTCGCATGATGGAAGACACGCCGGTCGAGGCGGCAGCGGTGCAGTCCTTGGTTCGAAAAACATCAAGGCGATTGCCGTGCGAGGCACACAACGAGTGCAATGGTCGGATCAATCGGCTCTCGTACGTTTGGCAAAAGAGCTATCGGAGAAATCCTTTGGACCGGCGACCGCAAAGTACCGAGAGTTGGGGACCGCCTCCAATCTATTGACGTTCAATCGCCTGAATGTCTTGCCGACTCGCAATTTCCAGCAAGGGAGTTTTCATGGGGCAGCGGCAATCTCATCGGAGGAACTCGGCGCTGTTCGCAATCGTACGCGTGCCTCATGTGCGGCATGTACGATCGGTTGCGAACATCTTTACAGCCTCAAGAGCGGCGTACCGGTACGATTGGAATACGAAAGCCTGTTTGCGCTTGGCTCGTTGTGCGGGATTGATGATTCTGAAATCGTGCTTGTTGCATCGCAACGTTGTGACGCCGCCGGGCTCGATACGATCAGCTCGGGCGGAACCATTGGTTTTGCGATGGAATGTGCGGAACGAGGACTTATCGATGCTCCTTGGCTCCGTTTTGGGGATGGCAACGCATTGTTGCGTGCCCTGGATTTGATTGTTAGCGGTGAGGGGCTGGGACAACTGCTCGCGATGGGAAGCCGCGCAATGGCCATGGAAATAGGAAGTGATTCGATCGAATTCGCCCCGCAGGTCAAAGGGCTGGAACTGCCTGGCTATGATCCTCGCGGCTTGCAAATGATGGCACTCGGGTTTGCGGTCGGCTCTCGAGGAGCGGATCACAACCGTTCCGGTGCCTATGAAGTTGATTTCTCGGAAGCGGTCGATCGTCGAAACGTCGGTCCAGAGTCGGCGTATCTGGCCGTCGAATCCGAAGACAGAGCGGCTCTGATGGATTCGCTGATCCTTTGCAAGTTTCTACGTGGCGTCTTCGGTGACTTGTTCCAGGAGTCGGCGGAGATTCTTCGATTGGTTACAGGTTGGAACGTAACGGCCACAGAGCTTCGCGAGACAGCTCAGCGGATTATTACGGAAAAGAAACGTTTTAATATCCTTGCGGGATGGACCCCTTCCGAAGACACTCTACCCAAGCGGATGCTACAAACGGCAATTCCCGAAGATGCCCGTTCAAGTTTATCAACGGATCGACTTGCGTCGCTCATAAAAGCTTATAATCTAGCTCGAGGCTGGAGCGAAGAAGGTTGGTTACCACATTCCCTTACGATGCCACAAATGTCCGAAACGTTTATTCTTATTCCAGGTCGAACAACGGACCAAGGCTGCGGGGTTAGCGAAGGCAAGTTCAACGACAGATACCAAAAAGCGATCAACGCACTGCAAGTCGCTCCAGGCGATATGACACGGCTTGGGTTAGCCGAGGGGGATCGGGTTCGCTTGACCGGCGAAGAGGGGCAGACCGTTGAAGTGTGTATTACTGCAGCGAAAAAAGATGAGCTGCCGGAGGGACTGCTGTTCATTGCTTACGGTGACATTTCCAGTCGGATGATGACGGGGGATACGCATGGTTCCGGAATGCCGACAAGCAAGGGAATGGAAGTAACGATGGAATTGATTCAAAAAGCGGTCGCTTAGGTTGGTCCAGTTCAATATCGCTAAATTCGAAAGTACTTTTTTTCTATGACCAGCGGCTCCACTCAAGCTCATGCACCCACCCCGACTATTCCGGGTGAATTGAAGGTTATTCATGATGCGACGTGCACTTTTTGCGGTTGCGTCTGCGACGACATTGAGCTGACGGTCAAGGACGACCACATCATCGAAGCCAAACGAGCTTGTGTGTTGGGCAAGTCTTGGTTTCTCAATCACAGCGTTGAAGACAGACCGAGCTGTACGATCGACGGCAATCCCGCAACTTTGGAACAAGGATACGACCGAGCGGCACAGATTTTGACGAATGGGAAGTATCCGATTTGTTATGGTTTGAGTGACTCTCCGTGTGAAGCGCAGCGAGTTGCCGTCAGCATCGTCGATTGGATCAATGGCACGATCGACACGACCACGAGCGTTTGTCACGGACCGTCTGGGATGGCGTTTCAAGGGGTTGGCGAAGTGACGTGTTCGCTAGGCGAAGTGGCTAACCGCGGTGATATGATCCTGTTCTGGGGCTCGAATCCAGCCGAAAGCCATCCCCGCCATTTTACCAAATACAGCCTCATGCCCAAGGGAATGTTCCTGCCCAATGGCCGCAAGGACCGCACGTGTGTCATCGTCGATGTCCGCAAGACCAAGAGCGCGAAGGCGGCGGACATCTTCATTCAGATTAAGCCCAAGAAGGACTTCGAAGCGCTTTGGACTCTGAGAGCACTCGCGAAAGGGATTGAATTGGATCCTGATTTAGTGCATCGCGAAACCGGCGTTGAGTTCTCCGTTTGGAGCGATCTGATGGATCGGATGAAGGCTTGCAAGTTCGGTGTCATCTTCTTTGGAATGGGGCTGACCATGACACGGGGCAAGCACGTCAATAGCGAAGCGTTACTTGCCCTGACTCGGGACATGAACGCTCACACGCGATTTGTTGCTAAGCCGAATCGCGGGCATGGAAACGTGACGGGTGCCGACAATGTTGTTTCATGGCGAACCGGCTATCCTTTTGGAGTCAATCATGCTCGAGGTTATCCTCGTTTCAACCCAGGCGAGTACACGACATCGGATACTCTGGCCAATCGAGAAGCCGATTGTGCCATGATGATCGCTTGTGATCCGATGGCCAATTTTTCGCAACCTGCACGCGAACATTTGGCGGCGATTCCCTACATTGCACTTGATACCAAAGAAACGCCTACGACTCGATCGGCCGCCGTGGCCTTCGCTGTGGCGACCTATGGGATCAACACTGGCGGAACCGTCTATCGTATGGACGACGTTCCCATCCCACTTCGCCCTGCGTTTGCATCCCCTCATCCCAGCGATTACGACGTGCTGACTGCCATCGAAGTACGCGTGAAAAAGATCCTAGGCATCACATGACGTCACCTGACTACACAAAGATCTCCCAAGGGATCGTCTACGACCCTCGAAATGGCATCGATGGCGAAGTCCGTGACATATGGATCTTGGATGGCCGAGTCGTCGACGCGCCGGCGGACCCCTCCGTTCGTGCGTCAAAAACGATCGATGCCAGCGGATTGGTGGTCATGCCGGGTGGAATCGATATGCATTGCCACATCGCCGGCCCGAAAGTCAACGTGGCTCGCAAAATGCGACCCGAAGAGAAACGCCGCGGCGAACAAATGCCTCGAACGAACATCACGCACAGCGGCTCGATGGGCAGCGTACCCAGCACGTTTGCAACCGGCTACAAGTACGCCGCGCTTGGATACACAACCGCGTTTGATGCGGCTATTCCGCCCATTGCAGCTCGACATGCGCACGAAGAGTTTGAAGATACTCCCTGTATCGACAAAGGTTTTTACGTGCTGATGGGGAACAATCACTATGTGATGCAGTCGCTGATGAACAATGAGCCGCACAAGTTAAAGGCATTCATTGCTTGGTTGCTTACTTCCACAAAAGGTTTTGCTCCCAAACTGGTTAATCCCGGAGGAGTCGAGGTTTGGAAATCAAAGCAGGCGGGCAACGTCAGCGGATTGGATACGAAGGTCGATCACTTTGGAGTGACTCCGCGGCAGATCATCTGCGGTGTTGCACAGGCCGCGGCGGAACTCGCTTTGCCCCATCCCGTCCACATTCATTGCAACAACCTCGGTATGCCGGGCAACTGGGAGACAACGCTCGAGACGATGCGAGCATTGAACGGATATCCAGGGCACATCACTCACATTCAGTTCCATAGTTATGGCGGTGGGAATGGCGATGAAAACACATTCAACAGCAAAGTGATTCCGTTGGTAGAGTATGTCAACTCACATCCCAACATTACGGTCGATGTTGGCCAAGTGCTATTTGGTGAAACGACCAGCATGACGGGCGACGGGCCTCTTGGCTATTTTCTATCCAAAGTCTACGGTGGAAAATGGTTCAGTAGCGATACCGAGATGGAATCCGGTTGTGGAATCACTCCGATCAAATACCGCAATAAATCGCTGGTGCATGCACTGCAATGGGCGATTGGGCTTGAGTGGTATCTGCTGGTGAAAGATCCTTGGCAGGTCGTCATGAGTACAGACCATCCCAACGGAGGCTCGTTCCTGGCTTACCCACAGATCATTCGGTTTCTCATGGACAAAACCTATCGACGGGATGTCCTAAAAACATGTCCGCCTGCAATTCTGGAACGCTCGACGCTGTGGGAAATCGATCGCGAGTACACGCTCAATGAAATTGCCATCATCACACGAGCTGGTCCGGCGAGAATCTTGGGCCTGAACAACAAGGGCCATCTAGGAGCCGGAGCAGATGCGGATATCACAATCTACACTCCTCATGAGAATAAGGAAGTGATGTTCGAGATGCCACGTGTGGTCATCAAGTCCGGTCGAGTCCTTGTAGAACAAGGGGAGATCCGCGAAACGCTCATCGGCAAGACGTTGCATGTTCAACCGAACTACGACCTGGAAATAGAGACCGATATTCAAGAATGGTTTGAGAAATATTATTCGATCAGTTGGCGAAACTATCCTGTCGATTTGAGTTACTTGTATGAATCGTGTGTCATTCCGACCAGGCGAGGGTCCTGATGACGGAAGCTAAATCAACTCCATTGCAACTTGGCGGCGTCGAGATCATCGACACGTTTGCTGAAGCGTTTCCGATCAAAGCCACTCGGCTGATTATCACGGCCGATCAACTGCGTTGGGCAACTACGGCAGCCACGGTCATGTGTGGCAATGCGACGAGTGTCATTGCCTGCGACGTGGAAGCCGCGATTGAACAAGTGGTTGCACCAGAAGAATCGCCAGACGGTCGACCCGGCGTATCCGTTCTCGTTTTTGGGTTTAAGACAGAAGCCTTGGCCAAGGCGGTGCAGTCTCGCGTCGGTCAGTGTGTCCTCACGTGCCCAACAACCGCTTGTTACAACGGCATTCGCAATTGCCCCAAGGAAAAGCAGATCCGAATAGGAGGCGGCATTCGCTACTTTGGTGATGGCTTTCAGGTCGCAAAGAAATTCGAAGATCGTCGCTTTTGGCGCATTCCGACGATGGATGGTGAGTTTGTCTGCGAAGACTACTTTGGAACCGTAACCGGAGTCGCCGGTGGAAATCTCCTGATCTGCGGAACAAATTCCACAGCGGCTTTAGTCGCGGCAGAAGCGGCTGTCACTGCGATCGGTAGCGGTACGGATGTTGCCTTGCCATTCCCGGGTGGAATTGTGCGATCTGGAAGCAAGGTTGGTTCACGCTATCCAGCCCTAAAAGCGAGTACGAACGACGCGTTTTGTCCGTCACTTCGAGGATTAACGAAAACGGAGCTACCGCCAAATTGCCATGCGGTCTACGAGATTGTTATCGACGGACTTTCGTTCGAAGCAGTTCAGTCGGCAATGAAGCGAGGCCTTCATGCCGCAGCCGCTTCGCCGGACATTCTCCGTATTACGGCAGGCAACTATGGTGGCAAGCTCGGTAAGCACCACTTCTATTTGCGCGAGCTGCTCTAACCGTTGTGCGACAACAGTTCATGGGTTCAAGATGTCCGATCAGGAACAATTCCTCGATGTTATTGACCGCGATGAAGCCGAGCGTCGATTTCGATCCGCACTGAATCTGCAACCGCTCGGCACCGAACGATTGGCGGTTCGCGAATCCTTAGGCAGGATTCTTGCGGTCGACGTGCTTGCGCAAGTGGACGTGCCGTCCTTTGATCGGTCCAATTTTGATGGCTACGCCGTTCAAGCCGCAGCCACGTTTGGGGCGAACGAAATGGTGCCCAAATCAATTCAACTCTCGCAACAATCGATCGAGGCGGGCGTTGAACCCCAGAGCGTGCTTCAACCTGGGCAAGCGATGACCATTGCAACCGGCGGTATGTTGCCGCGCGGTGCCGATGCAGTTCTCATGGTGGAATATGCGGAGGAAAGAAGCGGACTGGTGTTGGTGCGCCGAGCTGTCACGCCAGGATTTGGAATTGCGTTTGCTGGAACTGACATCGCAATCGGTGAAACAGTGCTGCGCGCGGGAACTTTGTTGACCAGCCGGGAAACGGGGGTGCTTGCCGCGATCGGTAACGAGTTTGTCGAAGTCTGGCGCCGACCCCGCGTAACGATCATTTCCACCGGCAATGAAATTATCCCGCCGGGTGCAGCCATGCGCCCGGCAGCCGTGTACGACTCCAATTCGCAGGTGCTCGCAGATGCAGTCCGGGAACAGGGTGGAATTCCAATATTGGGCGGGATTATTCGCGACAACGTAGATGAGCTCCGATCCGCACTGCTCAAGGCCATTGAGGATTCCGATGTCGTACTATTGTCGGGTGGAACGAGCAAAGGCAAAGGCGATCTATGTTATCGAGTCGTTGCCGAATGGAAGGACCCAGGCATCGTTGTTCACGGCGTTGCTCTGAAGCCCGGCAAGCCTATCTGCATGGCGGTTATAGCTTCAAAACCAGTGGTGATACTTCCTGGCTTTCCAACTTCAGCAATCTTTACGTTTCACGAGTTTGTAGCCCCTATCCTCCGATTGTTGGGAGGACGACAACTGGAATCCCAAGGGACTCTGACCGCATCGATGGCATGTAAGACGAATTCCGAAATAGGGCGGACGGAATACTTACTGGTGGGACTGATTAAAACAGACAAGGAACTCACTGCGTTCCCGATGGGCAAAGGCTCAGGCTCGGTGACCGCATTCAGTCGAGCGGACGGCTTTGTCACGATTCCGCGACACACGGAAATCGTGGATGCGGGCGAGCAGGTTCAAGTGCGGTTAATAGGTCGCGATTTGGAGCTCGCAGATTTGATCGTGATCGGGAGTCATTGCGTTCAGCTTGATTGCCTATTGACCCAGCTCCAACAACGTTCCATCCATTCGAAGTTTCTGGCGGTTGGCAGTACGGCAGGCCTGATGGCTGCCAAGCGAGGAGAGTGCGATGTTGCAGGAATTCATTTGCTCGATCCATTGACGGGTACTTACAATCGACCCTTTCTCAACGATGCAGTGACATTGGTCGAGGGCTACGTCCGATCACAAGGAATTGTTTTCCGGCGAGGGGATAAGCGATTCGAAGGACGAACACCAGACGAGATTGTTGCCGAAGCAAACCGGGATTCGTCGATCGTGATGGTCAATCGCAATCAAGGGAGTGGAACGAGAATACTGGTCGAACGCTTGCTGGCCGGTGCGAAACCGTGCGGTTATGCGGTGCAGCCTAATAACCATAGCGCGGTCTCTGCGGCCATTGTTCAAAATCGCGCCGATTGGGGGGTAGCGATTGAGGCGATTGCCCGATTGAATCATCTTGCATTCATCCCGATCCAAGATGAACATTATGATTTCGCGATTCCGAACTCGCGTTTGGATCGACCTGCGGTTCAAGAGTTCATTGCGCTGCTGTCGGCGATGAAAAAAACATCGAGTAAGTCGACCGAACCGCTTTGAAGCCTTGCAAGACAACACTGAGATCGTTGCCAAAAGCGAATAGTTGACAACCCAACTCTCGGCACAGAGCGGCATGTTCGGGGCCTCGCACCAGGATGCCCCAACTCTTGCTCGATCGCTTGCAGGCATGCGCAACACGCTCCAAGGCTGCTATGCAGTCGGGGTGAAGGTACTGACCAGGCACACCCAGGGCTACGCTCAAGTCGGCAGGCCCAACAAACAAGTGATCGACACCATCGAGCTCCGCGATTTGCTCAACGCACGCCAACGCCTCAAGTGTTTCGATCTGAACGCTGAGCCAGCGATCGCGATTGCAGATTTCGATATGCTCGGGTAAGGACCGAGTGGTGTAGTTTGCTTCGAAGTTGGACGGATTGATTCCGCGCGAGCCAATGGGAGGGAATTTGGCCCACGATACGATTTGACGAGCTTCGTCGACGCTACGAATTTGGGCCGCCATGATGCCACCCACGCCAGCCTCCATAGGTCGCATAACTGCCGCATAGTTCAGTGGTGCAATTCGGACGTAGCTATCCAACCCGACGCTTCGGCATGATAGCGCTAAGGACTCAATGTCGCGTTGCGAAAGGGCGGCATGTTCTTCGTCGATCCAGACGGCATGGTAACCGCCCGTCATCGCTGCAATTTCGATGATCTTGAACGACGGAATCGCGCCGATTGAAAAGACGTTAACTTGTTGTCCTGCTGCAAGGCGTTGTTTGATGGAGTGCATACATTGGTCTTTCTAAGTGTCGATACTCCGAGATTCACATGAGCAACTCGCTGCCTAATGGGTAGTTACTTTTAGCACACCAAGCAAGTTGCGAACACTGGGCTCAAAGCGTCTCATGGTTCCCAGCCGCAACGCGGCGCAATGCGATAGCCCATGGTAGCCCTGTCAGGTACCTAGATAGCCAATGGTGGCCCTGTCAGGTACCTATGAGTGAGCTTCCCACTTGTCGGTCATTCCCGCGTAGGCGGGAACCCACTCATCACGCGCACCACACTGGATTCCCGCATGCGCGGGAACGACTTATGTGCGTGGCTCATGGCGTGGCTCATGGCGTGGCTCATGGGTGCTCATGGGTGCTCATGTGCTCATGGGGCCATCCATCTCTCCGAACCGTCGCCACATCTTCGATTGCCCAAAATGAAGATCGTGCTGGCAACTTTTCGCATTTTTGACTTTTTTTGCTTTTTACTATACGTTCTTGTTTGCATCCAGCGTCTTGTTCAACGGGAGAGTCCAGATCTGCCGGATTCCAGTAGCTTCCTTTTGTAGGTAGGTAGGTAAATAAATGCAAAAATTATTGTTTGTCGCTATGCGGAAAGAGATTAATTTGTGGTGCCTCGGTTCTGCGATTTTGTGTTTGTTATTGACGAACACGTCAACTCTTTGCGCCGATGAGGTCATTCACTGGAATAATGTGCTCTTGAACTCCATCCGTGAGGAGAGGACTCCGCCACCGGCCGCGTCGCGCAAGATGGCGATTGCTCATATTGCGATCTATGACGCGGTTAATTCGATCGCTCAGACTCATGAACCTTATATTTATTTTTCATGCCCGCACCGGCCGATTTGCCGCTGGATGCTGCGATTGCTGCAGCCGCGCACACGGCGTTGAGTGCGACGTTTCCGCAGTTCCGGGCGACTTACGACCAGGAACTGGCCGACGCATTGAACCAAATCCCCGATGGACCAAATGAGGATGTGGCCGTCTGGTTGGGGCAGGCTGCCGCAAATGCGATACTCGTCGCGCGATCCAGTGATCTGGATAAAGCAGTTCCTATCGGAAGTCCGCCGGCAGCAGGAGCCGGAGTTTGGAAACCGACGCCGCCAGCATTCGCCCCCTACCTTTTGCCAGGCTGGTCCGCCATGCCTACTTTTGCCATGCGCTCTCCGAACCAATTTAACGCGTCTGGACCGCCTCGTTTGAAATCGGAGCAATACGCTCGCGACTTCAATCGCGTCAAAAGTATTGGACGCAAGGTTTCGCTGTCACGGACTGCCGACCAGACCCAAATTGCCTTGTTCTGGGCCGACGGTCCAGGCACGGCAACCCCGCCAGGCCACTGGAACGAAATCGCCCAACAAGTCGCCGCCGAATGGGGATTGCCGACTGTTCAGAACGCCCGATTGTTTGCCCTGCTAAATATTACGCTGGCGGATGCAGCCATCGCTGCGTGGAACATGAAATTTGAGTATTATCTGTGGCGACCGGTCACTGCAATTCGAGAAGCCGATCTGGACGGCAATGCCAAGACACAAAAAGACGTCAGTTGGGAACCGCTCATTAATACTCCGCCATTCCCCGGTTATGTCAGCGGCCACAGTACTTTCAGTTCCAGCGCGGCAACTTTGTTGAAACTTTTTTTTGGAACGGACAAGGTGGCTTTTACCACGTCATCAGACGGATTGCCTGGAGTATCGCGGCCTTTCCATAGCTTCAGCGACGCCGCAGCCGAGGCAGGGCAGAGCCGCATATACGGAGGAATTCATTTTGATTTCGACGATAAGGATGGCCAGAAGGCGGGAAAACAGTTGGCCAATTACATCTTTTCCCAAAATCTGGGCATAATTGAGCCGTAAACGCCTCTCGCATTCATTTTATTGCCTTGTCAAGTAAAGTCGTGATGTGGACTTCTCGGTGTTTGACGGATGTTGTTTTATACGGGCCCTTCGGTAGGTGCCAGTGGGCCCTACCCTGACAGACAGGGGGGGGCCCTTCGGTAGGTGCCACGGGTGCAGTCGGAGGGTTAGCCCTTGTATTTGATTAAATTGTTGCCCGCGAAATTTGCATCTGCATAAATCGATATTGCAAAAGGGCCCTTCGGTAGGTGCCAGGGGGCCCTTCGGTAGGTGCCAGGGCCCTTCGGTAGGTGCCATGGCCCTTCGGTAGGTGCCAGGCACCTACCTTGACAGGCGGGTGGGCCCTTCGGTAGGTGCCAGGCACCTGCCTTGGGCGCTTAGTCCCGAAGGGACATCAAAAGCAAGGTAGGTGCCAGGCACCTACCTTGACATGGCGACTTGCCGACGGTACAATCGTTGCAAAGGAGATTGGAAATGCCTCGTACACCCCGTGCTGAACAGTTTGACCCGAAC
>JAIPFP010000228.1 GCA_021736575.1 Pirellula sp.
GAGAAAGCACCTGCTGCCTCCTCGCCATCCATCTATACGCGTAACGGAAAACCATCGGTCGAACTCAGCCAAACCGGCCCGCTGGCTGCCGGCGTACCAAGTCAAATCGCTGCTCTGCATCTTGCACACAGCAAGCTTGGTTCGCTCTCTTGGTCTGCTCTCTTTGAGCCCGCCATTCACGCAGCCCAGGATGGGTATGTTATCGGAAACGCGACAAGCAGCACGATCAAGTCTGAATTTGCCGACATCCTGAAGTTTGAAGCAAGCAAATCGGTTTTGTCCTCCGCCAGTGGCCAACCGCTCGCTATCGGTGAGACATTGCGTCAAACGGACCTTGCCAACACGCTTCGCCAGCTCGCAAAGAATGGACCAGAGTGGTTTTACACGGGCGAGTTTGCAACGCGTTGCGCCGAGTATTTGCAAAGCCTCGGCGGAGTGATGACGAAAAGTGACTTTACAAATTACAAGGCTATCGAACGAACTCCCCTAGATTCCAAGTATCGAAAACATCGGGTGCTTGGATTCCCAACTCCGAGCTCAGGGGGTATTCACATTGCTCAAATGCTCCATATTCTCGAGAATTTTGAAGTGGCTCAGATTTATCGCGAATCGCCAGCCAAGTTCTTTCATTTGCTTGCTGAGAGCATGAAACTTGCATTTGCGGATCGAGCTCATTGGCTTGGCGATAGCGATTTCGTCAAGGTGCCCGACTTTCTTACAGATCGAGGCTATGCTGCGAAACTCGCAATGAAGATCGATCTGGAGAAAGCGACTTCGGTGATCGGACATGGCGATGCAAACGCTACCGATGAAAGCAAAAAGCATACGACGCACCTGACTACCGCAGATGCGAAAGGCAATTGGGTTGCTTTGACGTCGACCGTCAATACCTCGTGGGGGAGCAAGGTCATGGTTCCCGGCACAGGCGTAATGCTCAACAATCAGATGGATGATTTCAGCATCGCTCCCGGAGTGCCAAATGCGTTCGGCTTGATCGGTTCCGCAGCGAACGCGGTCGAACCGAACAAGAGACCATTGTCTAGCATGAGTCCATGTATTGTCTTAGACGAAAACGGCAAACCCTATTTGACATGCGGCGCAGCCGGTGGTCCAAAAATTATCAACGCTACACTGCAGAATATTGTGCGTTGTATCGACTTGGATGAATCCATCGACCAAGCGATTGCTTCGGCGCGAGTGCATCATCAATGGCAACCGGATTTGTTGTACATTGAGTCGGGACTGGGTGGATTGCGTCCGACCGCAACTGAAAAAGTGTCGGTAAAAGAGCGGGAGGGCTCCATTTCAAAGCAGTTGGCGTCGATGGGGCATCTCATCAAACCGATGAACTCACTCGCCATCGCCCAAGGCATTCAGGCAACAACACATGGCCATCGGGCCGCAAGCGATCCTAGGACGGATGGAGCAGCGATGGCGTTTTGATGTTGAGCAGGCGGCGTCAGCCTTTTGGCACTCACTTTCGGTTCGTTGGAACAAGTTACTCGATATCGATTTAAAATTCATGCCGGTCGTCTATTTTAAACGCTACAAGATGCAGATCGATCTTGAACAAGCCGATTTGAGTTTTGAACCGCCTCAAAGCGAGATTCAGTATTTTCCATGGTCGGACAAAATGATGGGCTTTCATTCGTTGGCGAAATGGGAGAGTTTCCGTTTCGAGATGGATGCAACCGTTTTCCCTTGCCTTGGAAATCGGGATGGGTGCAGGCAATTGATGCGAGATCTTACCCAAAGATCCAACTTTGTACCGGAAGCAACTTGGCTGGCGCTCTCGATCGCGAGTGGTGTTCCCGATTCACCGGTTGGAACGATCCAAGGATTGCAAATCGATAACCAGTTGGGCGCTATTCAGAATATTGGGGTGGTGCCGGTGTTTCGCGGAAAAGGGATAGGCAAACGATTGTTGGTTCTTGCCTTGAGAGGATTTCGAGATGTGGGTTGCAAGCGGGTTAATTTGGAAGTAACCATTCACAACCTGGGTGCGATCAGGCTGTACGAATCGATTGGATTTCAAACCGTTGAGACGGTATTCAAGGTAGGGAACGTGCCGGTAAGCGCTTAGGTCGTTAGCCAAGGAGCTGCGGTTGAATCCATTGCGGTTCACGTCGCGTCAAGTTGACCCTGTGTGTACAATGATGGTCCGACCAAGAATTGATCTCTTCCAGACCTTCCATCGATGCAAAGCCCCAACTCGAATCCCCAAGAATCACTTGAAGCAGTCGCGGTCTCCATGACGCCGCTACAGCGATTCGAGGAGTATCTTAAAAGCAAAGGGCTGCGGAACACGGACCAACGGAAGTTTTTGATTGAACAGGTTTTCAATCGACATGAGCATTTTGACGCCGATCAACTCATGGAGCAACTTCCGTCCAAAGGGGATCCGAGTTACGTTTCTAGGCCAACGGTCTACCGGACATTGCGTGAATTTGTGGATGCAGGCCTCTTAAATCGCTTTGAACTGGACGGGAGAAGCGTTTATGAGCACGACTATGGCTATCCCCAGCATGATCACCTTTATTGCACGAAGTGCCGGAAATTGATTGAGTTTACGAGCGTAGAGATCGTTAAAATTCGGGAAAACGTTTCGAAATTACATCGATTCCGAGCTCGCGACCACCGCTTTATCATCCATGGCGTTTGCGACGAATGCGCCAAACTACGCTCGCGAGATCGTCGTCAAGACCGCGTCTAGTTGGGATTGGGATTGGGCTTTCGACGTTCTGCCCGTAAAATGCGCCCCCTCGCGGCACGGCTAATCGATTATGCTAATCCACTTCGCTGCGAGTTGGCTCCAAGCAAATGAGGATTTGAATGTCGGATCGAAAGGGAAGCGCCTTTGCTGGCGTCGGCGTTGCGATTGTTACTCCATTTACCGAAGGCAAATTGGACGTAGCTAAACTCAAGACTCAAATTGAGTTTCAAATCGCGGCTGGAGTCCATTTTTTGGTTCCGGTAGGTACCACTGGAGAATCACCGACACTGACTCACGATGAGCATGAACGTGTCATCAGCGAAGTCATCCAACTGGCTTCGGGGCGTTGCAAGGTGATGGCCGGTACCGGCAGCAATTGCACCGCAGAGGCACTGCGACTGACTCGGCGGGCGGAAAAAGAAGGAGCAGACGCTTCCTTGCAAGTTGCGCCCTACTACAACAAGCCAACTCAGAAGGGATTCTACGAACACTTCAAAGCCGTGGCTGAGGCAGTTGGCATCCCTCATTGCGTCTACAATATCCCGGGCCGTTCGGCAAAAAACATCGAACCGGAAACCATCGCTAGGTTAGCTGAGTTGCCCAACATCACGATGGTAAAGGAAGCGACAGGTTCGCTCGATCAATGTTCGCAAATTCTCAACTCCACTAACTTGACCGTGCTGAGTGGAGATGATTCGCTCACGTTGCCCATGATGAGCATTGGTGCACAAGGAGTAATCTCGGTTGCTGGAAATATCGTGCCGAGGGATCTACTCGCAATGGTTGCCGCTGCCGCAGCGGGAGATTTCACGGTCGCAGCTAAACTTCACCACAAACTGTTCCCACTGTGCCGGGATATGCTGTCGCTCGCAACCAACCCCATTCCGGTCAAATGCGCCATGAAGCTGCTCGGACGGGATTCCGGCGAGCTTCGATTGCCGATGACCGAACTCGATGACACTGAAATTGCAATCCTTCGCAAAACGTTGACAGCGTACGGATTGCTGTAAAGTGGGATAGGCTTCCAGCCTGTCGTGCCGAACATGACAGGCTAGCAGACTATCCCGCAGCCTCACTCATCCCTTCAAGTGAAAGTAGCAATGGATGTGGGGTTGACCGCGAAAATACCAGACCATGTCTGGGCCTTCGATTTGCCAGGTATCCCAGACCTTGTCGGAGCCGATATCGTATTGACCTGCGTACCAGGAAACGTGGAGCCGATCGACAATTCCCTGCTTCTCTACGGAATCGAAGGTTGCGTTAACGTCGTCAGCGCGAAACATGGCCATCATCTTTTTCATGGTTAACAAGAACAATTCCTTTTGGTCGGTGCTTAAGTCAGAGCAACTCAGACCAAGCGATTCTTCGGACTTTTTCACCACCTTGTCAGGGCTTTCGCTGCGTGGCTCGGCGGAAACCAAGCCCTTTGCCTGTTGCCTCCCATCCAAGCTCTGCACAAACTTGTTGAAAGTTGTACCCTGATACCAATACGGATTGCCTGGATGATCTTTGGTCTCATTAAAGTTTTCACGCATGTCAGAAGGGCTGTGCGGATAATGGCCGTAAAAAATGGGGGCGCCGCCAAATCCCACTCCATGATCGGTATGTGCATTGCAACGTCGCGTGACATGATGCCCCGTGTAAATGAACTCAAAGTCTTTGTCGTTCGGTGTTCCAAAAAATCCAACCGCCGGGGCATTCTTCATTTCACCATACTGATCGATCTCAACTTGTTTGTTGACCGATTCTTGGTACTCAACGCTGTGAAGTGAGGTGAAAATCCTCTGAATCAATTCTTGCTGCTCTCGGTTGAATGTACCGGGAATTCGATGCTCAGGTTGGATATACCACCAATTGCTTACGTACTGTCGCCTGGGATGATCCATGGGCAAACAAACCTTTTGCCTTTGGGCTTCGCTCATGCTTTTGTAAAGCTGCATCGGCAGGGAGTCCGTTTTGGCGTCGTCCGCAACCACTCGCCCCAAGAGTTTGTCAAATGGTGTCGTCGTTAGAAAAGCGGTCGACATGCCAGCGGACCTTAGTAAATCGCGACGCGTAATTTGGTTCATGGGTCACACTCCACTTGTTCTTGATATTGGATTTGGTGCTGAAGAGGCAAATGCCGTACAGATTTAGTTGAGCAGATTGGACTGCCAAAGTCCACTGACTCTCACATCGATTGCCCAAACGAGCAATAACTTGTCCTCGCAGTTAAGCAGATGGAGTCTGTGTCCTCTGTAATTGGATCGCGAACGGCAGTTTAGAAACCACGAAAGTGGCATAGGCTTCTAGCCTGTGTATAAGCGTTTTCACAGGCTGGAAGCGCTGGAAGCCTATGCCAGGTAACGGCAAAGTCGCCGCTCGCCTTAGTGCAGCTATGCCAAGATCACGGCACCGTGATTGTCGCAATGTCCATTGTGTTGATGATGCAAATGGCCGTCTACCAAGTAATCCACATGATCGCCATGCGGAACCGCTTCATGGCCACAACCCGGTCCGTGAACGTGAGCGGCATCATGACCGCTGCAAACATGCCCGCCAGAACAATTGGCCGGATTGGCTTCATTCACGTCCAGTGAGTGTTCCTCGACAACGCCGGCACTGCTTTGATGATGCAAGTGTCCATCGTGCAGAAAGTCGACATGGTCCCCATGCTGAATTGCAGTATGGCCACATTGAGCGCCATGAACATGGGTGTGATTTTCGTGCGTATGACTCATAATTCTCTCCTCCAAAGACATAGAAACAGATAGGTTTGAAACTCACTCGTCAGGCTCTTCGCCATGAGCAAGTCCATTGGCGATTAAGTGGGCCACATGGCTGTCTGCGAGTCGGTAGAAAATGTGTTTGCCTTGCCGTCTCGTGGCAACGATACGTTCCGCTCGCAGCAGCTTGAGCCGCTGCGAAATCGCAGGAAGATTGTCTTGCAAACACTCCGTCAACTCGGTTACGCACATTTCTTGCTTTGCAAGCAACGAAAGCAGCCGAAGCCGACTCAAGTCCCCGAGCGCTCGAAAAATACTTGCTGCTCGTGTGCATGTCTTCTCGTCTGCCGGCAGTAGACCAACCAAAGCACTATCGTGCGGTTCGCCTAGGCAGCCGATCTCTTCTTCGTTGAGACTCACAAAAACTCCTCACTTAATCGATCAATCGATCAGTCAACTGATTGATCGAAAGTGGAGTATAGGATACTTGATCAATTCGTCAAGTAGCACAGGATTCCGATCCAATCCGCCTTTTTCGTGCTGTGGTTCTGAACCTGCATTCCATTCTCCCCGTAACTCCGAAAATCATCATCTGCATGAGCACAAGTTCTACTCGATTGCGATTGCAACGCTTGTGTACTAAAGTACTTGTTCATTCCCAAGTCGAGTTCGGAATAGATCTGATCCAACTTTGTACGCAAAGTTAATCGTTGTTCACTTTTTGTCTTTCCCTGGCAACAATAGTGAGGGCGACAGTTGGACGAATCGTAGTTTCAGGATTCGCAAAGAAGCGGTAGGCAATGCATAACCACAGTCACGTTATCGAATTCTCGATTGGTGTCAGTTTTGTACTGGGCGTTTTACATGCATTGGAGCCGGGGCATGGCAAGTCAGCCATGTTTGTTTACATGCTCCAACAGCGCAAGTCGTTTTGGCATCCCATTGTCATGGGGGTTACGACCGGACTTAGCCATGCTGCATCTCTGATGGTCATCGCCCTAGCCGTCCATCTAGGGGTGCATCTTCTGTCCGGCGATGAACATGCGGGACATCAGCATGCGGGCGAAGCGTTGCAGTGGATAAGTTCCGTGTTGTTGGTTGGGATCGGATTGCGTTTGTTATATCTGGCGCGGCGTGGCAAGATCTCGAAGAAAACTTGTAGTTGCTGTCGCGAGGCAAAGGTCGCTCCGGACTCAACGGTTTGCTCTACGCCCGCCAAGCCCGTGGGAACGAGTATGCGAATGACGGTCCTGCTCGGGATTGCGGTTGGGCTGTTGCCATGCCCGACTGCATTGGCAGCTTATTTTGCAGGGGTTTCTTCTGGCAATCCGGCTCAAGGTTATCTAGTCATTGGAGTCTTTTCGGCAGGCATCGCCTCATCGTTAATCCTTTGCGGATTCCTTTTTCAGTTTGTGGGCAGCTTTTTTCGCAGCATCAATCGCAACCGGATCTCAGCCAATACACTGGCGACCATACAAGCATCCGCAATTATCGCGATCGGCTCTTTCTATATTTCGCAACTCATCGCTGGCTAGTCCTGATGTTTCTGCAGCGGCACTCCGCTGTGGTACAATCGTGTAAGTACGGCAATGCCTTCGCAACTACAAGCTAAAAAACATGGCTACCATTACTCAATCTGGACCGAATGCGAGTTCGCTTCCTACCACCCTTCCGTTAACGACCGAGCAATATGAAAAGCTCGTGGAGCTGGGTAGTTTTGAGGGAAAGACTGGACAAATCGAACTTATCAATGGACGGATAGTTAGAATGAATCCGCAGGGACCACAACACTCCGACCCAATCGATTTCCTCACGGAGTGGAGTTTCCGACATGCAATGGACAGGTTTACGATACGCGCCGAGAAGCCGATTCGAATACCCGACAACAACAGTTGTCCAGAGCCCGACCTCGCGTGGGTTACCCGCCGTCGTTATGTCGATCAACATCCGAACCCCCAGGATGTCCAACTCGTCATCGAAGTCAGTTTTTCCAGTTCTCTATTCGACCGGACTGAAAAGCAGCAACTTTACGCGTCCGGCCAAATCCAAGAATACTGGCAAGTCGACGTCCCAAGTCGCATGGTCACGGTGTATCGAGATCCACAAGACGGAGTTTACACAATCGTTACAAGCTTCGACGAGTCGATGACGCTCTCGCCACAGTGTTCGCTCGAATCGGTGCTCCACATCAAAGACTTGTTTGTTGGAAAATGAAGGCGAGCATTCCAACCGAATTGGCTGGAAACGAAGGGGTGATTAACTGCATTCCTTTCGGCCATGCAGCAAAGGATCCCGCAACCGTTCCACGATCCAGAATCTGATAATTTCTGATGCCCGTATGCTTGAGGGCAACACCGACACCTAGGCCCGCTGCGCCTGCACCAATCACCAAAACATCAAAGGGCTCGTCGTCACCAATCTAAACGCCTCGGTATTCAGGACCTGAATCGGAATGCTACCTTTCAAAGACCGAACAATCTTCGCCCGAGGATTCATCAGGTGCAAAAGTGCTATCGGCTAAGGTGCTGCAATCGTAGCACTGATTGCAACGATTGCTCCTCAACGAATCTGATCTTTCGCGTACTGCATTGCCATGGTCTGAGCGGACTCCCACTCCCCTTTGCCTGCAAGATCAAGGACTTTCCGAAAGGACTTTACTTCCTCCTTGCTTATCTTGCCTTCCGATTCAAGAGCAGCCAATCGCTCTTCGCAAGCAGACAACCTTTTTGCATTCTTCGTGTTGCAGGCGGTATAAACCTGCTTGATCAGATCCATGGAATCTCGGCTAGTCGCTTTGGGATGCTGGCTGCACCCCACAAACAGCGAGGCCACAATAAGTAGCGAGGTACCGATAAGTAGCAAGGTATCGATTGGATACGCCTTTCCTTGCGTCTGAAGACTATTCGTCATGCGAAAACACCTCCCCCAACGCGCAACTGCTCATAGCAGCCCAAGTATCCAGGTTAATAGTAGTCGCAATGTACCGAACGCTTCCGTCCCCGAGAAGAACATACCCACCGCCACCGTTCCAGGGAGCATACATTTGGCAAACGTGGCAAGTCGGAAAGGAAGGTGGATGGACAATGCCCGGCTCATCGGCAGCTGGTCCAGAATGACATAAAACATATGTCGCACCATGATCACAGTCCGTAAATGGAAATCTCTGCGGATCTTTGGGGCATGAAAAACTGCCTGGGACAACTCCGACCCAAGTCTTGTCGCTAATCGTCGTATGCTCGCCTACAAAGACTGTATTGGAGAGGCCATCCGTCACTCCGGATATCCGTACTCGCGAGTTACGATAAAGTGGACCACTCGCAAGGCGACTCCAGTCTTGAACCGGCGGCACGTAGCCCCACGGCTCATCCTGACCACAATTGCCGACGTAATGGGAACGCCCGAAACGAGCGAGGACTGTGTTGGAGTCATTGGTTACGATCGTGTCCCCATCGAAATTGGCTGCACCCGGATTGAGAAATGTAGGAACTCGTGATTTGACGATCACTTCGTTCCTCGGATGCCAACACGGCAGTGTCATGTCGAGCTGGTTGTATAACGACGACTGCTCCATGTAGGGAAGCAATAATGTACCCCAAGCCCAACCCGGAGCCGCATCAAGCGTCGCTGCGTTCACGCTTGGCACGCCGATGCTGGACACATATCCCGACGGAAACGATTTCAAAGCGATCTCGTAATTTAGCAATGCGAGCCCGATTTGCTTTAGATTGTTTTGGCTCTGCGTCCTCCTTGCTGCTTCCCGAGCTGCCTGAACAGCAGGTAACAATAGTCCAACTAAGACTCCAATAATCGAGATAACAACGAGCAATTCAACAAGCGTGAAACCACAGCGTTTCACTCTCCCACTCGCAAAACATAAGACCCTGTGCATGGACATCGCCATATTTTCAGCCTCACCTTGGAATTGAGTGTCGAAATTTGACTCGAAGAGCGCAACCCATCGCACACATCTAAATGTTAGCTTAAGCTAACTATCCTGAAAATTTTAGCCTTGGCTAATTTATTGGTCAAGAGTACACTGTGGTAATGTGGAAATACTCAGCCAAGCAATTGTTAAGTTAAGGAGCGGAAGCAATTGGATGAAGTTCATATCCGAACACGTAGAGATCATGCGAGCGAAATTGCTGAGGACTATGTCGAGGCGATTGCCGAGTTTGTCGCGGTTAAAGGCAGTTGTCGATCTGTCGATCTCGCTGAGTGCTTTGCCGTTACTCCCGCGACCGTAAACAACACCGTGGCAAGGTTGGTACGTAATGGACTCGTGATTACAGCGCCTTATCAGCCGATTGGCTTGACTTCCAAAGGTCGAAAGCTGGCCTTGAAATGCAAAGAAAGGCACGAGGTGGTGAACGCGTTCTTGATTGCGATTGGAGTCGATGCAGGAACCGCAGCGGCCGATAGCGAAGGAATTGAGCATCACATTAGTAAAACCACGCTCGCCGCAATGAAGAAAATATTGGCGGATGGCTGGCCTGCAATTTCAATCGCGATCGAGAAGCAAAACGAGTGACGTCTCAGATTTGCCCTAGCGTACATTTCAGCGTGCATTCTTTCGATGGTTGTGGTTCAATTGAAATAGTGGCGGGTCCCCCGCGCAAGTAGGAGTTGGTTAGGTAATTCTTGGCGACTACTCGATGAGCGACTTACCGGTCGCCGTCTTGTCGGGGTTCTTGGCAGTTCGTCGGTCTGGCAGAAAGGTAACACGACCGACTCAGAGTGGGGTAAGCGTCCAGCTTGCCATCCGTGATTCGTCGCAAACTGGAAATTTCTGCGCCAACTGGCGGTTGAATTCTGGTTTACAATACGGGTTCCATGGGCGTACTGGCTTCGCAACCTTCCTCGTTTCATGGGTAAGCCGCTACGAGATGATGAGATAGTGAGATACGGAGCGTGGAAACAATGGGAATGAGAACAAATCTTTAATAGGAGTCAGTGATGAGTATGGATCGACGTTCTTTTTTGAATCAATCCATTGCTATGGGCACAATGGCTGCAGCCACTTCGCAGGTCAGCAGTTCACTGGCCGCTGTTGCACCTCAAGAGTCCAAGCCAGTGGCAAGCCCCGGAACAACCGATGGAACGACTAAGCCTGCGAAGCCGTATGTGCCCAACCGAATCGCCGTCTCGACGTATTCTTTTTTCACATTTCGTGGCGGATCGAAGCTCACCATGCCGCAGTGCATCGATGCAGCCGCCGAACTTGGATTTG
>JAIPFP010000229.1 GCA_021736575.1 Pirellula sp.
GTCCAGGCCAAGGCGGTCCAGGCGCAGGCGGTCCAGGCGCAGGCGGTCCAGGCGGTGGCGGTCCAGGCGGTGGCGGTAGAGGGAATCCAGGCGGCGGCGGTAGAGGCGGTATGGGTGGTGGCGGTATGGGTGGTGGCGGTATGGGTGGTGGCGGTACAGGTGGTACCGGTGGTGGCGGTGGCGGCAGCCCTGCCAAAACCGAAAAGTGGTCTGCCGCTGCTTTCGATGGCCTGAAAATAGATACTTCACAACCGCCAAGCGGAAAAGTCAAACAAGTTCTTGACCTGATCGGAGCTCAATTCACCGCGACCGTCGATGGCCAACCAATTACTTACACCTCGCCGTTGGAAGCCAATCCGATCGCCATGGCAATCTATTTGCCATCGATCATGGATAAACTTACCGCAGTTGAGGCAACAGTTTTGCCAGGACGAATTAACATAAATGAGGCTCCGCGAGAGATTTTGGCTGGTTTGCCTGGAATTACGACCGAGATCCTGGAGAAACTAATTGAGTCTCGCTCGCAGTCCACAGACAACAGCAATCGAAAATTTGAAACTTGGCCAATGGTCGAAGGGATCCTGACTCTCCAAGAAATGCAATTGATTGCACCTTTGATTACCGGTGGCGGAGACGTCATGCGAGCTCAGAGCGTTGGATATTTCGAACAGTCAGCCGGTTTCGCACGTACGGAAGCGGTTATCGATGCTTCGGGCCAAGTTCCGATCGTGGTGCTCTATCGCAAGATGGATCACTTAGGGCGAGGGTTCAGTCAAGCCACCTTGGGCCAACGTGCCCAGGGTTTGGTCTCCACTCAATAGGTTTAGCAAAAATATTATGGCACGTCTAATAGCAATCGAGTGCGATTCCAACGAGGTCCGCATCGCCGTCGGATCAAGCGGTCTGACCGGGGTCTCTCTCGAGCATGTCGCCTCATCGCCAATCGCATTGGATTCGAATGAGGAAATTCTTAACAGCGCCAAGACTTTTGAAGCGATCCAATCTCTTCTCAAACAGCTTGCCGTTCGATCAGGCAACGTCATTTTTTGCATCGGCCGGAGCAGTATCGAACTGCGTTCATTGACGTTGCCTACGGTTGACAAAAACGAATTGCCCGACATGGTTCGATTCGCGGCCCAACGCCAGTTTGCCAACGCAGGTGACTCATGGCCGATCGACTATGTCGTCATGCCATCGAGTCAAGAAGGCATGACGGACTGCTTGGCAGCGACCATCAACCCTGCCACAGTCGATCGCATCAACAAGATTGTGCTTTCACTTGGTTTGACGTTAACGCAAATCGTATTGCGACCGATGGCCTCCGCGACCATGGCGATCATCAAGCAACCTCAACTTGCGAATTCGGCCGTTCTTTTGATGGAGCTGTACGGGGACGAAGCCGATATGGCCGTCATGGACCAAGGCAATGTGGTTTTCATGCGAAACGTTCGGTTCTCGAGCCCTGCCGAAGCGGAATCGAACAGTTTTGCTCTGCTGGGAGAGATTCGGCGAACACTGATTGCCGCAGCCTCGCAACGTTCGAATCTAAACATCCAGCAAGTTCGAATCTGGGGGAGCGGACCACAGCACGCCGATTTGTGCGAGACGCTAAGCTTGGCGCTGGAAACAAATGTTGAAAGCCTCGATCCACTTGATTTGTTCGAGGCATCGAAGACAGTGCGACTCGTTGCGGGTGACAACACAGGCAAATTCGCATCTGCTATCGGAGCGTTGCTGGCTCCCCAGGTCTCGGACCGTCTCATCGATTTTTCAAATCCGCGCAAACGCGAAGAAAAGAAGAAGCCAGTCGTCAAATACGCCTTGGCTGGCGCTGCGGCTGTCCTAGTGCTCGGTGGTGCATACGCGTGGAATTGGATGAGCCATTCGGCGCTCAACTCGGAGATTGCAGGACTCGAAGAAGCAATAGCAAAGAACGCGAAGTCCATTGAGCTTTCCACGAAGAAACTTGCGGACTGGAACAAAGTAGAAAACTTCTTACAAGGGGACCATAACTGGTTGGACGAGTTGGAATACATGTCAACCCACGCCGCCCCTGCCGACAAAACCATTTTCAGCGTGACTACGTTTATGACGGACGCCAAGACAAACTCAGCGTCAGTCTCAACCAAGTTTGTCGCAAAAAAACAAGAAGACATACCCGAGTATCAAGAGTCGTTTCGCGATCCACAACATTCGGTGCTAAGTACCAGCGTAATCAAAAGCCAAGACAAAACCGGCGATTTTCCATGGATAGCCGATCTTAACATGCAGTTAGCACCCGTGAAAGTTTCGGATCCTCGAACGCAAAAGAAGCCTAAGATGGCTTCAAATCCAGCGAATGCGACGCCCTCGGCGAACAAGCCGGCTGTCGAAGTTCAAGGTACTCCAGTCGACCCGAAAACAGCTCCTCCCGTTCCGAGTGAAACGGAATCACCACCCAAAACGCCTCCAGCGTCAAAGGATCAAGAAACCGCGTTCCCCCCGACTCCAGCAGACACTCCTGCAGACACTCCAGCAGTCACTCCATCCTCAACGACAACCCCTGAGCCACAAACCACTGGAGCGGGAGCTTAATCATGGCTATGAACAAACGAGAAAAGTTATTGGCAGCAGGCGTTGGCGCAGTGGTCTTGCTGTTCGTCGGACAATCGATCGTCTCAAGTTTCCAAGACGCCCTCACCAAGAAAAAGGAAAAGTTGGAAGGGCTTGTTAAAAAGAAACAAGATCAGGACTTGCTGGTTACGTCGGGTATCATTGCCAACCAAAAAATAAACATCGTTGCTCCGCGTTCGTTGCCAAGGAACGTCGAAAAGGCGCGAGCAGACTACATGGAATGGTTAATCGCGTTAGGAGACGAAGCCCGATTGGATGAGCCGACGCCACGTTTTCTCGATGCATCCCCTTTCAAGCCGGAAAAGGACGCATTTCAATCGTTCAAGTTTCAAATCAAAGGGGCGGGGACCATTGAGAACGCAACTCAACTGCTCTACGGTTTTTATGCCAAAGACTATTTACATCGAATCACTCGCTTTGATGTTAGCCCATTGAACAGCCGGGAACCCGATCGATTGTCCATCACCTTGGACTGCGAAGTTCTTGCATTGGCAATCGCCAAAGACAAACAGGAGCCACCCGAAGCAAACTCCAATCGATTCGCCAAGTCACTCGACGAATACAAGCAAACCATTTGCGAACGCAACCTGTTTTCGCCGATGAACTATCCCCCGAATGTAAGTGCGAAAAAGTCGGTGGATGCAAAGATTGGGCTGAAACTCGATTACACGATTGAGGCCACGGACGCCGGCCCAAATCAATACTTGCTGTTTGATACGGTCGGTGAAGTACCAGAGGGGTTAAAAATGGACAGGGATTTGGGCAAGCTATCCTGGAGCCCGACGAAACCAGGCGACTACAAAGTCGTCGTAAAGGTAACCGACACTGGAATTCCCGCAAAGTCGGCACTTCAGACGCTTACCCTCAGTGTAAAGGAAATGCCTCCGCCGGCCCCGCCTGCGAATAAATTTGATGTTGCTTCGCAAGCGACTGTGACGGCGCTGATTGTTGGCCGAAGCGGACCCGAGGCGTGGGTGCTCTCAAAAACCGACGACAAGAAGTACTACCTTCGCAAAGGAGACCAGCTCAAACTAGGTGGTGTGCAAGGTCAAGTTATTGATGTCGGTGCAAACTTTGTCGAGCTGGAAACCGAAGGACGTCGATGGCTGGTGGGCTTGGACGAAAGCCTCGCAGACGCGTACAAACGAGGGCAAGAAGACTAGGGCGCCCTTTCACCCCCCATTCCCCTTCCCCTTACTAGAGACCGCTGATTTAGTGGATTTGCTGCAGGCAAAGGCTCTGTCACAACCCGAAGCGTGAGAGCGTGAGTGAGGGGCAGACCGTCCCTCGCTTACGCGTCGGGTTGGGATTTAAGCGGGGGTGCCTAAGGTGGGTTTATGGGTTGGCTGAACTAGAGGCGATATCCACCATGGAAAACCTTATCACTCTTGAGACCTTGCAAAAGGATCTCGTTCTGTTAACCCTAAATCGCCCTGAACGTCGCAATGCTCTATGCATTGCAATGCTCGATGAACTCTGCCAGCAAATCGAATCCTTAACCTCAAAAAAGGCAACGCGTGTTCTGATTATCGCAGGCGCCGGACCCGTTTTTTGCTCTGGAATGGATTTGTCCGAGGCGTCGCAAGCCAACCTCGTTCACCAATGCGCGAGCAGTCTGGCGAAAACGTTTGAACTTATGCGAAGCACGGAGTTGGTCACCATTGCCGCTGCACATGGCGGCGCATACGCGGGAGGAGCTGGCTTGATGGTTTCTTGCGATTTGGCAATTGGGACTACCGATTTAAAGATCGGATTTCCGGAAGCCCGCCGTGGACTGCTGCCCGCTTTGATATGCGCTGTCATGAGCCCTAAAGTTCGCGAGGGCGATCTTCGCGAATTGTATTTGGTCGGCAACACAATCGATGCGAACCGAGCCCAACAGATGGGCCTTTTGCAACGCGTTGTATCCCAAGAAGTGCTTTTGAAAACGGCGATTGAATTGGCTGAAGGAGTATTAGCAGGCGGCGTCCAAACCGTGAAGGCAACCAAAATGTTGCTTAATCAAGCCTATGCGACGCGCGAATCGGTGTCGATAGCTCGCATGCTCGAACTTCATCTCAACGCGAGACACGGTGGCGAAGCAGCAGAAGGATTGGCCGCATTTCTGGAGAAACGATTGCCGAATTGGGCGACACCTGACGCTTAAGGACCGTTTCGCGATCATGCCGTTTGGATCCTTGCGACATCCTGCAAACCAAGCTCCTCGATGCTGATTTCCCTCATCTTGAATTTTTGTATTTTCCCCGTCACCGTCATAGGGAACGAGTCCACAAATTTCCAATAGTGCGGCACTTTAAAGTAGGCAAGCTTGGCTTTGCAAAACGCCTTCAACTCCTCCACGGATGTTGCACTCCCATTTCGCAAGCGAACCCAGGCCATAACCTCTTCGCCGAATTTGCGATCCGGAACTCCGATCACTTGCACGTCCTCAACATCCGGATGCTGGAAAAGCAACTCTTCGATCTCGCGAGGGTATACGTTTTCGCCACCGCGAATGATCAAATCGCGAAGTCGACCTGTAATGCGATAGTACCCATCTGCCTGACGCATCGCCAAATCGCCCGAGTGCAACCATCCCTCCGCATCGATTGCCTCCGCCGTTTTATCCGGCATCTTGAAATAACCGATCATGACATTGTGTCCACGACTGCACAATTCGCCATGCTGCATATCCCCTACTACTTTTCCCGTCTCGGGGTCGATCAATTTGACCTCAACACCAGGCAATGTTCGACCAACCGTTCCAACGCGCAGGTCCAAGGAATCATGAATGCGCGTCTGCGTTACCAACGGAGAGGCTTCGGTTTGCCCATAGCCGATTGTCATCTGCGAAGCCCCCATCTCAATCGTGACTTTCTTCATCAATTCGATCGGACATGGACTGCCTGCCATGATCCCGGTTCGCAACGATTTCAACTGGCGTGTCGGGAAGTCCGCATGCTCCAACATCGAAATGAACATCGTTGGGACGCCATACACGGCTGTACATCTCTCCTTTTCGATGGCATGCAAGGTCGAACCGGCATGAAAGCCCTCGGAAGGGAAGACCATCGTTGCCCCATGCACAATAGAACAAAGCGTTCCCAGGACACATCCAAAGCAATGGTACAATGGGACTGGAATGCAGATCCTATCTGCCGAAGTGAACTCTTGATTTGCGCCAGCATAGTAGGCGTTGAGAAGAATGTTTCGGTGCGAAAGCATGGCTCCTTTCGGAAATCCAGTCGTGCCGGATGTGAATTGAATATTAATAGGATCGTCGCAACGCACCTCCAGTTGTGCAGCCTGCAATTGCTCGTTCGAAATCGAATCGGATAACGCGAGCAGGGCCTGCCAAGATAGAGCTCCCGCAGGGGCGACCCCGCGCAAGCTGATCACCCACTTCAATTTCGGAAACTGTCTGCACGTCAAGCAATTTGCGGATTGAGACGCAAGCTCCGGGATAGCTTCATTCAAGGCCGCAAAATAATCCGTACTTTTATAATGATCGATCGACGCAAGCCCGCACAGCTCTGATTGTTTGATCGCATATGCAAGCTCATTGGTTCGATACGAAGGATTGATCGTTACCAAGATTACGCCGATGCGAGCCGTCGCAAACTGCAATACAACCCATTCGGGGACATTCGTGGCCCAGATTCCAAAGTGATCCCCTCGCCGAAGTCCAAGCGCCAGTAAGCTCCGAGCGACCTTGTCCACTTCTTGATCGAGCCTTGCCCAGCTCCATCGAACATCATTGGACATAAAGTAAACAGCATCTCGGTCCGGAAACCTTCTGGCCGTCAGCCTCAATACATCTCCGATGGTATAACCGGCAACCCAAGGTGCCTCTTGGTCGTCAATCGAGTTTGCAATGCCGTTCATGTTCACCGCCCGAAGTTCTAAAATGTCATAGACAAATCCGATAAAGGAATCGACAACAGTGCCTGCGCCAGCGCCTTGCCTTGTGCGTCGTTGCGAAGGCCGCGTCGCAGGATTCCACGCACAACAAAATTGAATCCTCCGAGGTTGTGCAACTCAAACCGTTCGACCGAGTCCAAGCCGATCGGTTCAAAAAAACGCTTTACTCGGTCTGCCGTTAAAAAATGATTGAGCCACTCGTAGTCATGCATCGATCGAACAAGAATACCGATATTGGCTCCGGTCCCTTTGTCGCCACTACGGCCATACGCGATATCGGACAACACTCGGGCTCGCGCCAGGTCGATCGTTTTCGGATGTGCCGAAGGTAGGTTCGTCTGCGGCTGGTGCCAGCGTGTGTTCGGCGGTGGCCAAGTCGGCAAAGTCGCTCGGCTTGCTAGCGTATCCGTCGTCGTCAGGAAATCCACCCGAGGCTGGCATCGATTCGCTTCGATCAAGCATGGCCAATAGCGAAAAACGGGATGTACGCGAGGTCTCCCTTCGGCGTAACCGGTTGTTCCTTGCGGTCCAGCGGTTACCAACGGTATCAATGCTCGCGAGAATTGATCAACCGCAGATTTAGCTTCGGATTCGACGGCCATTCGCAGCACTGTCTCGAAAGCATATTCGTTTCGGTTTGACAGATTTGGGACGGGAATGCTCTCGGCATTTCCCAAGCACTCGATGATGAAATCGCGATAAATGTGCCCGGCTTCGCGCAGAGTTTGCAGTACTAATTCTCCGCATTTGCGTGCTTTCTGAACCGACTGAGGGCCAAAGAAAGTGAGCATCCCCGCAGCTCGGAAGCCATCGCGATAGGTTGCGCTGACTTTCAGAGTGTCGGGGCGAGCTCGCCCTGCGGCACCTTGGACCGCGACACGATCTTTGCCGACCAAGTTCAGCACTAAATCCAAGAAGGATACGGTCACATCCGGACTCAAGTATCGAAACGGGTCCCCGATTTCGTAGATGAGTTGTTCTTTCACCGTTTCGAGCGTCACATGCCCGCCTGAGCATTCGGATTTGGTAATGATGCAACTTCCATCGCGATGGATTTCAGCGATTGGAAATCCGATGTGTGCCGGATCGGGAACATCGAGCCAATCCGTTGAAATGCCGCCGGTGACATGGGTGCCACACTCAAGCAAATGACCTGCAACGGTTGCTCCAGCCAATCGGTCCCAGTCATTGGACTCCCAGCCAAAAGAATAAACGCAGGGGGCAACCACCATCGAGGGGTCTGCGATGCGGCCAGTAATAACAATATCCGCGCCAGCTCGAAGCGATTCCACGATGCCATTGCAACCTAAGTAGGCGTTGGCTGTGACCAATCGTTCACGTACCTTGGAAAGCGGCTCTGTTGAGTCCAAGTTTTGAAATAGAGACTCGTCGCCGCCGACTTCAATCAGTTGAGCAAGAACATTGTCGCCGCTGACTACACCGAGCTTCATCGATCGACAGCCGGCTTTCTCCAAAGCCAACACACACGCGTGCGCACATCCCAGAGGATTCAGCCCACCGGCATTCGCGATGAGTCGACAGCGACCACCCGTTGCCCAATACGGAGCCAAATTCCGAACGACCTCCACAAAATCTTGCGCGTAGCCTAACGCAGAATCGCGTTCGCGTTGGATTGCCAATATGGACATCGACACTTCGGCCAGATAGTCCATCGTCAGGAAATCGAGCTCGGGCACTTGAGCTAACAGTTCCGTTGCCGCTGTCGGGTGATCCCCCCAAAAAGCTTGCGCGTTTGCAACTCGAATCGTATCCATCAAACCTCCAATCTTGCATGAGGTGATTGAAGTAACTCCGATGGACGCAGGACCGATAGTGCGGAGCCCAACCAGAGCCTTGTCTCATGCGGGGCAATGATAGCATCGACCCATCCGCGAGCCGCACCATAGCGAATATCGGTTTGGTCTTCGTATTGTTTGCGAATGGTGTCTCGCAATGCTTCAATCGCTTCCGCCGAAAGCTTATTCCCTGACTTTTCGGACTCACGAATACGCAGTGTCAGCATCGTGTCGGCTGCTTGATTGCCACCCATGACTGCGTAGCGAGCATTGGGCCATGCAAGGATTAGCGATGGATCGTATGCGCGTCCACACATTGCATAATTGCCCGCACCATACGAACTGCCAACAATGACCGTAAATTTAGGGACCGTGGCTGTGCTCATCGCATGCACGAGTTGTGCGCCCGAACGAATGATTCCCGATTGCTCGGATTGCTTGCCGACCATGAACCCTTGGACATCTTGGATAAATATCAATGGGATGCGTGTCTGATTGCAATCGGCCACAAATCTGGCTGCTTTCTCTGCCGAATCTCCGTAAAGCACTCCGCCGATTTGCAGTTCTCCTTTGGCGGATTGAGATCGTTTGCGTTGATTGGCAACGACGCCAGCAGGCGATCCGTTAATGCGAACGTAGCCCGTGACGACTGTTCGCCCATAGTCCGCTCGAAATTCTTGGAAGCTATTTGCATCGACAATGCAGTTGAGAAGTTCGCGCACATCGTACTCTCCACGCCCGTCCGCTTGAACGAGACTGTAGACATCGCTCTGATCTCTGAGAGGTTCCGGACCGCTCAAAGAGGTCGATTGAGCGGGCAATAATTGGATTAATGATCGAAGCCTTTCCAAACAGGCTGGATCATCTTTTTCATGAAAGTCGACCGTCCCGCTGATGGCCGAATGCATGCTGGCTCCCCCAAGTTCCTCAGGGTCGACCGTCTGTCCGATAGCCGCTTTGACCAGCGCCGGGCCAGCCAAACAGAGCTGACTCCCCTCGGTCATCAAAATCTTGTCGCACAGAACAGGCAAGTACGCGCCGCCCGCAATGCAATTGCCCATCACTGCGGAATACTGCGGAATTCCGTTCGCGGAGAGTACCGCGTTATTGCGAAAGATTCTTCCGAAGTCATCTTCATCGGGAAATATCTCGTCTTGCAACGGGAGAAACACTCCTGCCGAATCCACGAGATAGACGATCGGTAATCGAAGTCGCTGCGTAATTTTTTGCGCGCGAATGAGCTTCTTGACCGACTGTGGAAACATCGAACCGGCTTTGACGGTCGCGTCATTGGCAACGATCATGCAAGGGTGGCCATGAATCCAACCGATACCCGAAATGACTCCGGCGGCGGGCACTTCACCCCACTCAGGGTACATTTGGTAAGCGGCCCACAGCCCCAATTCTAAAAATGGACGGGAGGGATCGAGCAGGACGGAAAGCCTTTCGCGAACTGGTAGACGACCGAGCTTGCGTTGACGATCTGAGCCAGACTTTCCGCCTCCTTGCATCAGCGTCATCTCTTGGAGCCGAATGGATTCCGAAATTTCACGCAGCGTGGACACGGCAACTCTTGGGTAATGGACGAGAAACGGGAGGATTCGTTCACATGGACATGAGTCTAGCCGATTCTTAGGGCGGCGAGAACAACGCTAAGCATATCGGTATGAGTCTTCGAGTGAAACAAACTGATAGCCGAAGGGCGATAGCCCCAGTTCTCGACGAATGTCGAGCAATTGGAAAACCGAGGCTATCGCCCAACGGCGCGTTGGGTTGAAAAACAGTTGCGGATGTGCTTAGTAGCAAGACTAACGCAAGGTGTGCAGCCTTTCAGCCAGTTAAACGGGTATTACTTCGCAAACTTTTGCTTCCACTCGTTCGATACTGTTGGATACGTTGCAAACACGAGATCGACCAACTCCTGAGCCGCTTTCTCATTGCCGATTTGGCGCAAGGTTTGAACGGTTCGCGCTCGGAATTCCAGCCAAGCATCGCTTCCCGCAACAAAACCGCTGGCAAGCGATCGGAATTGCTGAATCGCTTGCTCACGTTGTCCGATGAGCGTTTGAAAGAGCCTTGCGGAACGATACGGCCACCAAGGGTTCTTTGGGTCCGCTAGGATGGCGGATTTCAATGTTGATACGCCTCGCGGCTCTTCACCAGACCAACATTGGAGGGCTGATTCGTACAACTGAATCGACCGTTTCCAAT
>JAIPFP010000230.1 GCA_021736575.1 Pirellula sp.
GGATACGACACCTGACTTGATCGGGGATAACCATCCGATCTTTGAGGCGTTCCTCGGCTTGAGCAACTCGCCTTTCCAGTTCGTGCGGATACAGCGTTACTTGGAAATAGACAAGGAACCGATCGATCCCGCTACCTCCAGCCCAAAATCGAATGCAGCAAATTGGAAGCCGGTCGCGTCGCTTCGAAACGGTCAACCGATCCTGATCGATCATGCGATCGGTGACGGCCGAGTATTGGTTGCATTAACAGCATTGGATCGACAATGGACGAACTGGCCACAGGACCCAACGTTTGTCGTGGCTGCCTTAAAAATGGTGGGTTACCTTTCGTCGTTCCGCATCCCTGAGTCATCGCGATTCGCCGGTACGCCGATGCGATGGGATTTTTCGTCGCAAGAGATGTTGCCCGCGATCCAAGTGCTCTGTCCGCCACCCACCGGCTCCAACGTCAAATCCATACTCAACATCAACGCGGTGCCGGCAGGTGAGTCCGCTTTCCGCGCAACGCTCGACTCGGCTGCCAATCAAGATACCGACGATACGATTCGCGCGATCATGGCTGCCGGAAACTTTGAGTGGTGGGGCACGACCACCCAAGGCGAACGCGCGGTAAAGAACATCGCCAGGAACACTCCTCCGATAGAAGGCGAACTGGAAAAGATCAATCCGGTCGATTTGAATCGCAGTCTGAGTGGCATTAAATTCACGTACAAGTCAGCCGAATCGCTGGGTGCAAGTTCGGCTTTGGCTGGATTTGCGAATCGAAACATGCTGTTGATGGCATTGTTGCTAGGTTTGTTGATGTTCGAGCAGTGGCTTGCTTGGAGCGCTTCGTACCATTTGCCCATGAAACGCTCATAGTCCTAACATGAATTACCCCTCGATCGACCATTTCCCATTCTTTGCCCAAGAAGACATGCGGGTCTTCTATCAGTGGATGCGCATCGAACAGATGGATCAATGGCTGCATTGGTTTGTCTTTGCTTGCATCCTGGCTGGCTTGATTTCTTACGTTGTCTACTGGTATCGAAAGGACTGGTCGGAAGTCCCCAAAGGCATTGGCTTGACGCTCCTCATGCTCAGGATGCTCGCACTGCTTGGAATTCTCATTTTCTTTTTCGATTTGCAAAAACGAACAGAGCAAAAGGTAACGCGTTCCTCCAAATTGGCGGTGCTGGTCGATACTTCTTTGAGCATGACAATGCCTCAGCAAGACGAATCCGAGAAGGGACTCGCGGGTTCGAATCCGTCGTCTACCAACCGGATCTCTGCCGTTCAGAGTACATTCGCCAAATCCCCACTGCTGAAGCAATTGCAACAGCGACACGACGTAAGCGTCTTTCGATTTGACCAAAGTGCTCGTCCGAGCGCAGTCGCTTCGTTCGCGAAACCAAAGGAGACAAAGAAGGGGGACGATCCGGATTCAGCGCGACTTGTTTTGTGGCGATTCCTGACTCGCGTGGTCTGGGCCGGAACGATTCTTGGAATCATTGGCGGAGCACTCATGGCAGTCTCGCTCTTGGCTCGTGTCTACGGCGATGTTCGATCGTTTTGGCCATACGTTCTCATGGCGGCCGTGATCGCAGTGGTTTCTGGTTTTGTGGTGATCGCGACTGCAATCTTGAGAGCCGATCAGTTGCCTTGGCAGAGCCTCTGGAGTTTCTCGCCACCATCGGCGAGCAACGGTACCAAAGGAATCAAGGACGCCACGGGAGATAGCCCGGATAGCCCGCAACCGATCGAACCCAATGCAGTTTCCTGGGAAATTCAAATCGCAGCCACAGGAACCGAGTCTCGCGTTGGCGATGCAATCAACAGTATCCTCGAACAAGAGCGGGGCTCGCCATTGGCAGGAATCGTGGTGATCTCCGATGGACGCAGCAACGCGGGTCTCGATCCCTTAGTGACGATTTCCGAAGCGACGTTGCAAGGGGTCCCGATTCACACCGTCGGAATGGGGACATCCAAGAATCCCCTCAACGTCCGAATGGTAGATATCGAAACTCCCAAACGCGTCTTTCCCGGAGATCGGTTTCGATTGACTGCGTTGTTGCAAGCATCCGGATTGCAGGGAAAACAAGTCACGATTCAATTGCGGCGACGACCGGGCGGCCAAAAGAATGCAGGCATGGCCATCGAAGAGGAAAGAATCGTTACGCTCGACGCGGACGACGCGATGTCCAATTTGGTCTTTGACATCCAACCTCGCGAAATCGGATCATGGATCTATGAGGTTAAAGCGTTGGCGCCGGAGCAAGATTCAAACCCGCTCGACAATGCACTCGAAAGCGAAGTCCGCGTGGTTGAGCCCAAGTCGACCGTCTTAATTGTAGCGGGTGGTCCGACTCGGGAGTATCAATTTGTTCGCAACTTGCTCTTCAGAGACCCTACGGTTCAATCGCACGTCTTGTTGCAATCGAGCGGACCAGGCGTTTCGCAAGAAGCGAAAAAATTACTCGCCGAGTTTCCTCGCACGCGAGCCGAGATGAGCCAATACGATTGCGTCATCGGATTCGATGCCGATTGGTCCAAGCTAGATATGGAACAAGTGGAAAACCTGGAAAAGTGGATCAGTGAACAAGCAGGTGGACTGGTCATCGTAGCTGGCCCCGTCTCGACTCCGAAATGGGCGGGAAGTCAAGGTAACGGCAATCGCAAGGCCGAGATACTTCGCAATCTTTCGCCGTTGGTGCTCAATACCCGTGGGGCGAGAATGGTTTCGATCGGTCGCTTTGAATCCGAGACCGCTTGGCCACTCAACTTTGCGCCTGATGCTTGGCAAACAGACTTTATTCAAATTGCCAAGACGCTTGAGGACAGCCGCAGGGCTTGGGAACGCTTTCGAGGGGTCTACAGTTTCTACGCTTGTTACGAACCCAAGCCAGGCGCGACGCCGGTCGCTTATTTTTCCGACCCGACGACTTCGGTAGGGAGCAAGCAACCGATTTATTTGGCAACGCAATTTTACGGTGCAGGCCGTGTTGCGTTCCAGGGCGGCGGCGAGTTTTGGCGCTTGCGTGAAGTCGGCGAAGGATACTTTGACACGTATTACACCAAGCTCGTTCGCTGGGCAGGTCAAGGTCGTTTGTTGCGAGATTCCGATCGAGGAATTTTGCTTTTAGACAAACAACAAGCGATTGTGGGGGAGCAAGTCATGGTGCGAGCCGTGTTGCGCGATGCTCAGTTTCTACCAACAATTATGCCGGATGCTCAAGCAAAGTTAGTTGATCCGTCAGGCCGAAGCACACCGCTTGTCTTGTCCCCGATCCCAGACCCTTCGCAACCTGGTGTTTATCTCGGGCAGTTTTTCACCAAGGCGACCGGCACATACGAAGTGCAATTGCCTGTAGGCGGGTTGGCAGATCAGCAGTTGCTGACGCAGCAAGTCTCGGTGCGTGTGCCTGCACTCGAAATCCAAAGGCCACAAAGAAACGATCCCTTGCTCAACGAACTGGCCACGCGAACAGGTGGTAAGTACTGGGTCGGCATGGATTCGATTGCAGGCATAGCCAGTGAAACTACCAACGCAATGAACGCACCGAACGCAACGCTTTCGCCGCTGGTTCAGTCCATCGTTCCACGCGATCAAACGAACTATCTGCCAGGCGCCCCGGACAAGGAGTTTCAGCAACGGCTGATGGGGCTGTTGATGGCCATGATTGTCGGCTGTCTGTCGATGGAATGGCTCATAAGAAGGCTCAGTAAGTTAGCGTAGCCGAGGAGGCTAGTAGGATGTTCGTCGGCTCTCAGTCCACCTTGTGCGGGCTAAGCACAACGTTATGAGTCTTCGAGTGAAACAAACTGAAAGCCGAAGGGCGATAGCCCCGGTTCTCGACGAATGTCGAGCAATTGTAAAACCGGGGCTATCGCCCAACGGCGCGTTGGGTTGAAAAACAGTTGCGGATGCGCTTAGTACGCCTACGGCTGACTGTTAAACGCATAAGGGGCAGGGATCTCGGACGTCACACGTTCATGACGGAGATGCGCAAATGCGAATCAAAGTGAGCGGTTGCAACCATGTTGCTCTCCAGATGAATGTCCATGTCACGCGCCAAAGAAGGCAACTTGAAACGATGGATTTCTTTTTCTTGTGAATCGTTGAAGAACAATAACAAGCCTCCGGTAGACCCACCCGAAACGCCGACCGCAGTCCCATCCTTTAACCACTGCACGCGCCATACGAGTCCGCCGGGAATCCCTTCGCATGCATGCGACTTGCGCAGCACGCCATCATCCCAGCCAAACCGCAGTATCAACGGTTCATGAACCGCACCGAACGGATTCGTGGCTTTGTGGGTTCCGCCTGCAATGAGCTCCTTTCGCTCCGCATGGTAGGCCAACGATCGAACTCCGCCATACTCTGCCTGCTGGCCTTTGTTCTCCGTGTAAAGCGGAGTTGCCTCGATCGTTCGCTCTAGTTTTCGGTCTGCAACATTCCAAACGTGAACCTTGCCAAGCAGATCGCCGGTTATCAGTTGATTTCCACTTGGATGAAACTCAACGCTGTAAATGTGTCGCTCATGTCCGCCCCATTCGGCGATTTTCTCGCCGCTCGCCATGCTCCATAGCTTGACCAGCATGTCGTTCCCAACCGATGCGAGCGTGCTTCCATCAGGCGAAATTGCAACGCCTCGAATCCAACCTGAATGCGCATCGGACTTGCGCAACAAAGACGGCGCATCGGCTCGAACGGCCCACCACATCAAGCTACCTTCACAACCACCCGAAACAAGCTGCTGACTATCGGGACTATAACACAACGCATGAACCCAGCTTTCATGCCCCTTTAAAACGGTTTTCTCTCCGCCTGGAATGCGCCACAATTGCAACGAAGAATCCTCGGATGTGCTTACGGCTTGTTGACCATCTGGCGAGATCCGACATGCGATCAAGGGGCGGTCGTGTTTCCACTGATGAACCACATGCGTCTTGGTGATATCGATGGGAAGATTCACGCTAGGTTAGAACTTTCCAAACAGGGGCAGCGGCTGGATCTGCAATCGGCAACTCGCGTCCATCGACCGCAATCGATTGCGTCGAATCGACCCCTACGGCCTGGAGATAAGTATGAAACAGGGCTCCATGATCGACTTGCCCATCGACCACTTCGGTCCCCTCATCGTTCGTCTTGCCAAAGACTGCCCCTCTAGCGACCTTGCCACCTGCCATCACGATCGACCAGGCCTTAGACCAGTGATCGCGACCGTAATACAAATTGATATTGGGTGTTCGGCCGAACTCACTTAATACAACCACGAGGGTCTTCTCCAGCATTCCGCGATCGAACAGGTCCGAAACAAAAGTAGCAAACGCTCTATCAAACTCGCCGAGTTGCTCGATGTGAAAGTTAAAGTTCTCGTTGTGAGTGTCGTAGTTCGAATGCGTTACTTGAACGAACGAGACGCCGTTCTCCAGCAATCGCCGAGCCATCAGGCACTGTCGACCAAGATCGTGTTTGCCGTATCGGTCTTGATCGGCTTGTGGCTCTTTGGAAACGTCGAACACATCGCGGCGTTCCATCAATCGCAGAGCTTGTTCGTAACTGTGGGTGTAGGCGTCGGTGATGGCGGTTCGTCGTCGTGTCAAGAATTCTTCGTTCAGCCGACGTCGAAAGTCGTGCCTTCGCAATTCAGCCTCATCGTTTATGCCATCCGGTTTGGTTGTATTGGGGGGCGGCTTGGATCCTCCCAGCGAGATGCTTGAGTACTTTGGGCCCAGATATGCGGCTTCGTTTCCTTTGCCTCCGCCACCACCTGGTGTGACCACAATATGCCCGGGCAGCCCGCGGCTTTCGTCGTTGAGCATGCGAGCTGCGACCGCACCGATTTGCGGATAGTCTGCCGCTGCAGTTTGGCGACGCCCCGTCAGCATCATATAAGCACCCTTGCCGTGATCGTCCTCCGATGTATTGACACCACGCAGCACACACAAGTGATGCATCTGCTTGGCTGTGTAGGGGAGCAAATCGCTCACATGGGTGCCAGGAACGGAGGTTGGAATAGAACGACAGGGGCCACCCGTTTTTGTGCCTGGTTTAGGATCCCAGCTTTCTAGTTGGCTCAATCCGCCATGCATGTTGAAGACAACGATGCGCATGTCTTGGGCCTTGAGTTGCTCTGCGGCAAGGCCGGTAGTGAGACTGCCTAACCCACCCGCGATGGCACTGCCCGCAACAGCGGTCGAACCAGAGCGTTGCAGAAATCGACGACGATTCAATCCATGTTCTCTCGAACCGCATGCATAATGTGCTAGGCTCATTCGACAGTCTCCACTGAAAGCAAACTAAGGGTAAACTCGAAACTCGGAACTCGTCAACAATCCCCAAACTAACTCTTGTGCAATAGTCACCTTTTTGTCGGCAGCATTGGCAAGTTGTTCGCCAACCCATTGCAGTTCTTGTGCGGTAGGCTCACGCGAAAGCAAGGATCGATACATTAATTTAACAGCTGCCATGGCGTCGGGCTGTTTGGCAATCAAATCCGTAATGTTGCTGCCGCTGGCCGCCGACCACTGATAAACAGATCCGCCGTTGGCCATGAATAACGCTTGATCCGGAGAAGCAAAAAACTCATCGCTTGTTTGGCCGACGCCCGATGCAAACAGATTTGCAAAAACGTCCACGTTCGGACGGAGCTTGTCGAGCGCTTGGCGGGTCGCTTGCAGTGTTCTGGCATCCCGTTGCGCGGGCGTTGCGTCCGCCGCCAAAGGAGCTTGCTTTTCAAGCTCTGCCACCTCGGTTGCAATGTAGTTATCGAGCACCTTGGTTGCCCGCAAGATGCTCAGCCCCAACTGTTCCGGAGACAACGACCGAAAGGGTGCGACAGCCAAGTTCTTCTGCCGGTCTTCAAGCACTTGCTGAAATGCCGTTCCACATGTGTCGATCGCTTGTTGAATGGCGGTTGCCTTGACCAGGATTGTTTGTTCGGCTTGTTCGACTGATTTTTCTGCGGCGACTCGCATGGTTTCCATGGATGCTTCTTCGGTGGTCAGAGCGGCCAGTTTCTGCGATTGGGCCGAGAGTTCCGCGTCGATAGAAGTCAATTCCTTGTCGAGAGCGGATTGGGTCACTTGGCGTGTTTCTCGGCTGGCAGCAACGGCTTGTTTGGCCGATTCAAGCGAGTCGGTAGCAACGAGAGATGTAGACTTATTAAGGGATTCGAATGTGGTTTGAAGCAATGCTAATTCAGCGGCGAGGCTCGCCCGCTTCTCTTGAGAAACAGATTTTTTGGACTGGATCGAGGCCAAGTTGGCTTTCGCTTCTACCAGAATCGGTTGGTGCTTGGACTGCTGCGCCATGTAATTGGCGACCGTACCTTTTTGTTGATCACGGGCTTCCGCCGCAAGCCGATGCTCGGATTCTACTTGAGACACACTTTGCGAAAGAGCGATCCAAGATTGGATGTGAGATAGGGCTGCCGTGTTTTTGATAGCCAAGACGTGTTCCGACTGAGCGGCTTGCCATTTCACTCGTGACGCAACAAACGCCTGGTCGGCAATGGTGAGCGATTGCTCGGCTGGCTTCAAGCGATTGACGACTTCTTGGATCTTGCCTCGCTCGGTTTCAAGAGCAACATTTTGGGTATCGCGCAATGCGGATGCGTCGGCGACCCCTTTTTCGCTTGCTGGAAGAGTCAGCTTAGATGCATCGGCTTTCGCCTTTGCCGTCGTAATCGCTTGAACAAGTTCCGGATCGTCGCCAGGTGAAAGCGCCTTTGCCTGCTCTAATTTGCTGGCCGCTTCCTCGAGGAGAGCAACCCTGGTATTCAAGTCCGCTCGCAGCTTGTTGGCTTTGGCGAGCACCGCATTCGATTCATCGAGCTTCTTTTTAACGTCATTGAATGTGGCTTCGGCTTTGTCGAGATCGGCACGAATAGCAACGCGTTCCTTTTGTGCCGCTCGCCAGGCGGTTTTCGAATCATCCATCCCTTGCTTTGCAGCTTCTGCGGCCAAAGCAAGTTGCGGCAGTTGCGAATCCAGCGATTGTTTTCGAGCATTGACCGCATTGGTAAGGATATCGACCGCATCCTTTGGCAAGTTCAAGACCGTTCCGTTCCGGAGCGATGATTCGATTGGCAATCGACTGCCGCGTTGATAGACCTCGCTCAGGGCAATTTGTTCGATCAAAGATCGCAAGTCATACCCGGTTGCGACAAACGACTGGGTAAGTGCCGTCAAGAGCTTGGGGTTCGTTGGCGGATTATCAGCGTGATGCATATCAAGCGGGTGCACGATTCCTCGGCCCATCATCATGGCCCAAACGCGATTGGCCCAGTTCTCCGCGAACGCTTGGTTTGCTTTGGACAACTGAGTCACCAGGGAGGCTCGGCGGCTAGAGGATGGTGGCTTGGGAGCACCTTCGAGCGAGTCGGGCATGGGTGCTGCTTGATATCTTTGATCGGGCACTTCGTAGGATTCGATTTGTTCCGTTCCGCCTGGGACTCGCGTACCCGTTCGAAACAATACACCCTTGTCGAACACGGATTCAAAGGTTGCGTCGCCGGCGGCGCGTTCGGCGTAGATTTGAATTTTTTGCTCGGCCCCTTTTTCGTCTTTGAATTTCGCTTCCGCGAGTAAGCTTGGGGACACAAAGGCAAGCAGTCCGTGATAGTCGATTTGAAGATAATCATCCACATTCGGATGGTCGTGGCATTGAGCACACTGCATATCTCGACCGAAGAAAACTCGGCCTATGTCGCGAGATACGGCGTGCGGGTCCCCCTCGCGTTCCAAAAAAAAGCGCTGCTGAGCGCGCTGGGAGGGATTCCACCATACGCTTGCGACCGATTCCTTAACGATGGCGTCGAGGGGCTTGTTTTCGTCGACAACCTGCCTGAGGTAACTCAGCCACTTTGCCCGATCGACGTATTTGTTCGGTCGACGTTGCAAAAGAGTCTTGTCGAGCCAATCGACCATTCTTTCTCGGTGAAGAGGGTCGTTTAAGAAGCGTTTTACCCAGCGAGGCCAACGATCCGGCGCGGGGTCAGCTAGGAATTCATCGAGTTCAAGCTGCGAGGGGACCACAAGCCGCAAATCGAGCGATAATCGACGAAAAAGCTGACCGTCGGACTCGCGGGGGGAAACCAAAGTATCGAAGTCTCGAACTACGAGGGCATCGATAGAGGTTGATAGACTTGTTTGTCCGTGAGCCGACGGCTGAATGCTCAGGTGGCTGGTGAGCAACGACCCGAGGGTCAGCATACAACGAAACAACAGGCTTTGGCCGAGTCTCATGTCGCACGTTTTGGTAGGAGGGATCGTCCTTCCGGTTACGGAACGGGACGGCAGACAGGTGGGGTAGAACGATACGTTAGCTGGATTGACTCCGTTTTTCGAACTCTTCTCATGTTATCGTCTAAAATGACGCAAACGTCAACTTTCTTAAACAATTCGGGTTGCGAAATGATTTCGACCAGCACCTGGCTGTTCGACCAATGGCACTCACCTTCGCACCAAAGTGAGTACCAATTGGCTGCAAACCGCGCGGCCGGTAGAGTATAATACTGAAAGTAACCTCGTCCTTAAGCGTTGCAAATTGAAACAGAGCGGGAGTCTCGGATTGGCCTCTGAAATTGGTAAGCGTCAACCCTTGATCGAGTTGAATACGGAGTTACTCGCTGCCGCATTGAAATCTTCTGCGGAGTCGATTCTGATCAAAGATTGCAATGGGACCATACTGCTTGGCAGCCAAGGCGTAGCCAATTTCTACGGATGCAGCGTCGAAGAATTACCTGGGAGAGATGCCTATTCTGCGCTGCCGCCCGATCTTGCCGCAAGAATCCAGGAGCGAGATCGCACTACGGTCGAGACGGGCGCAACCGAGTTATGCGAAGAAACATGGGACTTGGGGTACGAGCAAAGAACGCTTTTGGTTTCGCGTTCTCCGATTCGCGGCAAGGATGGCACGATCCTAGGTGTTATGACTGGTTACAAAAACATTTCAGCCATTAAGCAAGCGTATTTGCTATTTGAGCAAAATCAAGAACGTTTTTTGGCTTTGGCAGACACTTGTCCCGTCGGTATTTTCGAATGCAATCCTTATCTCCAGATTACTTATGTGAATCCGGAGTGGGAACGCATTATGGGGTTACGAATGAGCGACGTTATAGGCCAAAATTGGACCCAATTTGTCGCAGAAGAACACCAGCATCTCGTCCAGCAATTGATTGAAAGAAAAGGTTCAACACGAGGTGACGATCGCGTTGATTGCCGGCTGCGAGGCAAGCACGAATGCATGGTTGAGTTGTCGTTGAACCGAGTTGCCAACTTGGATCACCACACGGTTTCTTACATTGGCAGTGCAGTGGACCTGACCTATCGCTTGGCATCCCAACTGCAACTGCGAGAGAAAGCAAATTTGATGCGGGACTTAACGCGTTCCGTGCCTGCAATCATTTGGCAAATGTCGCAGGAAGGTCAGTGCATCTTTGTAAGCGACTACTGGGAAGAGTTAACTGGAAAACCCATTGCAGCAGCCCTT